>CAZPMV010000164.1:3320-7482 GCA_964587335.1 uncultured Anaerolineales bacterium | reverse complement strand
CTTTCTGAACGAGAACTATCTCGGCTATATCCTGGCCTTCCTGACCCTGGGGGTATTGGGGCAAGATGATCCTCTTTCAGTAGAGTCGTAGGCAGATCTCTAGAAGAAGACCGACTCCTGATACTCGCCGAAGACCTCACGGAAGACATCGCAGATCTCGCCCAGAGTAGCGTAGGCTTTCACTGCCTCCAGGATCGGGCACATCAGGTTCTCATCCCCGCGGGCCGCATCCCGCAGCCGGGCCAGCGTGCGCCGCATCGCGCCATCATCCCGCTCGGCCCGTACGCGTCGCAGCCGCTCCATCTGCCGCCGCTCCCCCTCAGCGTCAATCTCCAGAAGCGGAATGGTCAGCGGGTCCTCTGCTGCGTACCTGTTGACGCCGACGATGACGCGCCGTCCGCTGTCAATCTCCTGCTGATAGCGGAAGGCCGCCTCAGCGATCTCCCGCTGAAAGAAGCCCACTTCGATGGCAGGGATGACCCCACCCAGGGCCTCGATCTTGCGGAAGTACTCATGGGCTTCTGCCTCCAGGCGGTCGGTCAGCGCCTCGACGAAGTAGGCGCCCGCCAGCGGGTCCACCGTGTTGGTCACGCCGCTCTCGTGGGCAATAACCTGCTGCGTACGCAGGGCGATGGTGACTGCCTTCTCCGAAGGGAGGGCTAACGCCTCGTCCATGCTGTTCGTATGTAGCGATTGGGTGCCACCGAGCACGGCGGCCAGCGCCTCGATGGCCGTGCGCACGATGTTGTTATCTGGCTGCTGAGCGCTGAGCGAGCAGCCGGCGGTCTGGGTGTGGAAGCGCATCCACCAGGAGCGGGGGTTCTTGGCCCCGTACTTCTCACGCATCACCCTGGCCCAGATGCGGCGGGCAGCGCGGAACTTGGCGATCTCCTCAAAGAAATCGCTATGGGCGTTGAAGAAGAAGCTCAGACGCGGGGCGAAACTGTCTACATCCAAGCCCCGCTCAAGCGCGGCTTCGACGTAAGCGAAGCCATCAGCCAGGGTGAAGGCCAACTCCTGCGCGGCGGTGGCGCCGGCCTCCCGGATGTGATAACCGGAGATGCTGATGGTGTTCCAGAGCGGCATCTCCTTGGTGCCGAACTCGATGGTGTCCACCACCAGGCGCATAGAGGGCTCGGGGGGGAAGAGGAACTCCTTCTGGGCAATGTACTCCTTGAGGATGTCGTTCTGGGTGGTGCCGCCCAGCCTGGCCCGAGGTACCCCCTGCTTCTCTCCTACGGCAATGTACATGGCCCAGATGACGGCCGCCGGACCGTTGATGGTCATGGAGGTGGTCACCTGGTCCAGCGGGATGCCATCGAGCAGGGTCTCCATGTCCGCCAGGGAGGAGACAGCCACGCCGCACTTGCCGAACTCGCCGATGGCCTCGGAAGCGTCGGTATCGTAGCCGTAGAGGGTGGGCATGTCAAAGGCGATGGACAGCCCGGTTTGCCCCTGCTCCAGCAGATACTTGAAGCGCTGGTTGGTCTCCTCGGCCGTGCCGAAGCCGGCGAACATGCGCATGGTCCACAGCCGGCCACGGTACATGGTGGGATGCACCCCGCGGGTGAAAGGATACTCCCCGGGGAAGCCCAGGTCTCGCTGGTAGTCGAGTTCGGCCACGTCGGCGGGGGTGTAGAGCCGCTTCACCGGCGCGCTGGAGATGGTAACGAATTCGTCGTGCCGCTCCGGGTGGCGGGCTAGTGTGCTTTGCAGCTTGGATTCGGTCCAGTTCCGTTTTTCCTGCTCTATCTCGCTGATAGCTTGCTTATCGCACATGGGCAGCCTCCTGTTGAGCCGAGGGGCAGGGGAGCCGAGGGGCAGGGGAGAAAATGGGGGTCGCTCCTCCGCTCCTCCGCTCCTCTGCACCCCTGCTCCTTCTCTGTGACAGACCCCAAGAACAAACCCGGCCTCTGGCGCCGGGAGCGACCACCCTGCCTGGCCAGTGGTCAACTCAGGGCTCGCTTCCAGTCACCAGCACTTGTGGCCGGTTTGGATAGTCAGCGGAAAAGCGGAACGATCGGAAGGTTTTTTCCCTTTCCGCTCCTTCCGATCTTCCGCTGATCCAATCAGAAGCCGGGTTTGTAGGGGTCTTCTCGCTCAGTATCCTTGCCCCTCGGGCAATCTCCTCAAACGGTGACGCCCTCTTACTGCGCCGCCATCTTGGCCTTGTCTTCTTCTACCAACACGCGGCGCAAGATCTTGCCCACAGTGGTCTTGGGTAGGTCGCTGCGGAACTCGACGAACTTGGGCACCTTGTAGGGGGCCAGGTTCTCCTTGCAGAAGGCGATGATCTCCTCCTTGGTGGCCGTCTCGCCCGGTTTGAGGACGATATAGACTTTGGGTCGCTCGCCCTTGCCTTCCACCGGGATGCCAGCGGCAGCCACCTCCATCACCTTGGGGTACTCGTAGAGCACGTCCTCGATCTCGCGGGGGTAGACGTTAAGGCCACCTGCACCCAGGATCATGTCCTTCTTGCGATCCACGATCTTGAAATAGCCATCCTCGTCCATGACAGCGATGTCGCCGGTGTGGAGCCAGGGGGCGCCACCTGCAGGGTCAGACCGCAGGGAGTTGGCCGTCTCGGCAGGATTATTCCAGTAGCCGCTCATGACCTGCGGGCCACGGACGCACAGTTCCCCCATCTCGCCGACACCCAGTGCTACTTCGCCAGTGTCCAGGTCCACGATCTTGACCTCGGTGTCGGGCCAGGGCACGCCGATGGTGCCGGGGCGGTTCCCTTCGAAGATGGGATTGGCGTGAGTCACTGGCGAAGCCTCGCTCAGACCATAGCCCTCCACCAACCGCGCTCCGGTGAGTTCCTGGAAGCGCTTCTGTACCTCCATCGGCAGCCCGGCCGCGCCGCTGATGCAAGCCTTGATGGAGCCGACGTCGTACTTGCTCAGATCCGGATAGTTATTGATAGCCACGTACATGGCCGGTACGCCGGGGTACTGGGTGGGCTTGTGCTGGGTGATGTTCTTGAGCACGTCTTCCAGGTCGCGTGGGTCGGGGATGAGGATCATGGCCGCAGCAGTGAGGATGCTGTGGTTCATGCAGGTGGTCATGGCGTAGCTGTGATACAGCGGCAGCGCCGTCAAGGACCTTTCCGTGCCTTCCTCGGCGTTGAGCCAGACTTTGCACTGATAGGCGTTGACCAAAATGTTCTTGTGGGTCAACTGTGCGCCTTTGGAGATGCCGGTGGTGCCGCCGGTATACATCAGCACCGCCGTATCGTCCAGGGAGGCCGCCACGGGCTGGGGCTTGGCCTGCGCCTTGGCCAGCATGTCGGTGAACCAGTAGGTATTGGCATCGCCGGAGATGTCCACGCGGTGGCCACCCTTCTTCTCCTTGAGCAGGGTGAAGAGCAGCTTGAGGATCGGCGGCAAGTAGGTCTTGATGTTGGCGACGATGACGTGGCGCAGGTTGGTGTCCGAGCGAATCGCTTTGATGCGCGGGTACATGAGGCTCAAGGTCACACAGACTTCAGCGCCGGAGTCTTTGATCTGGTACCTCAGTTCGCGGGCCGTGTACAGAGGATTACAGGGCACGACGATGCCCCCGATGCGCAGGACGGCGTAATAGGCGATAGGGAACTGGGGGATGTTCAGCAAGTGAACGGCCACCCGGTCGCCCTTCTTGACGCCTAATCCCTGCAAGGCAACGGCGAAACGGTCCACGGCTTCGTTGTACTCGCGGAAGGTGATCTCGGTACCCTTGAAGATCAGCGCCGTGTGGTCAGGGTACTTGCGCGCCATCTCCTCCAAGATGGCGGGCATGGTGCTCTCTGGGTAATCAAGGTGTTCCGGAACGTGAGACTCGTAGAACTTCAGCCAGGGCTTTTCCTTGTGTACTGTCACGGTATGCCTCCTCCATCACTACTGGCACTACTGGGCGCAACTTAGCCCCAATACAGTTCGTTGCAAGAGAGTTGAACTCTCGACACAGTTCGTTGGGAGGGAGTCGAACTCTCGACACAGTTCGTTGGGAGGGAATTGAACTCCCGACACAGTTCGTTGGGAGGGAGTTGAACTCCCGACCTCGGCAGTGCGACTGCCTCGGAACAGTCCATCTAAACCGTATTGAACTTGGCCCCTTGCATCTGAGAACGGTACACCGGATTCTCGAAGGCTTGGACAGGGCACGCATCGTTGCGCTCTGG
>CAZPMV010000164.1:0-3220 GCA_964587335.1 uncultured Anaerolineales bacterium | reverse complement strand
CTGGGAGATCGTAACGCAGCGTGATCTCCCGCTCCTCTCCCGGCGCCATGACGAAAAAGCCGGTGAAGACCTGAGTATCCCGCTCGCCCGGCAGACTCTCCACGCTGTCGGGCTCGAAGCCAACCGCCTCCTGCAATTCGCTTCCCCCCGGCACGTAGACCCGCACGTAGTCCCAGTAGCAGCGGTTCATCATGTCGTCGTAGCTCTGGCCGTAATACGGCTCGTGGATGCATTCGTCCAGCCGTATGTCGGCGGTATGGCGATAGCGCAGTGTCAACTCAGCATGGGGGCGACCGCAAGGGTCGCCCTTGCACTCTGCCAGCACCACCTGATAGGCAATCTCCTGCTCGATGCGAGGGTTGACCTTGTTGAACCCCATGTTGGTGTCTACCACCATGAGGAAGTCGCCATCGCCGGGACGCAGCGCCCCGGTCCAACCCGCGGCAGCCAGCAGTTCCGTCGTCTCGGAATCATCCACGTGAATCAGGACGTGCTTCTCGTCCAGGCAGCGCATGACGATCGAGAGCAGCCGGCCCAATTCCACATCCTGCCCGCTCTCCAGCTTGCCCTTCATGGCTTGCAGCAAGAGACCCATGAAGTCCTTGCGGTGCTTGAGCCACTCCCTCCATTCCTCGCGATTGTGCTGAGCCTCTCCAGCCAGCTCAGGCGCGTCCTGCGGTGCTCCCCAGGCCGCCGTCATGAACTCCAGCACGTTCTTCCCCGTCACGGGCTGGTCGAACCCCTCCAGGCGCAACGGCTGCAGCGCCTGCACCAGCCACTGCACCGCCGTCAGATCGGCGGCGATCACACCGTCTACCATCACCTCCTGGTCCAGCGCATAGAGGCCGGCCATCACCTGGGCAGCAGTGGGGAAATCGGGCGACCAGTTGGCATCCCGCAGCACCAGGATCTCAGCCTTCATGTACTTCAGCAGAGGAGGTGGCGCCGGCGGATGCGGCTTGCTGAAGTCATCCACGGCGTAGCTGTCCTGAAAGCTCAGTTCCACGATGCGGCCCTGGTCCAAGCGCAACAGACCCACGCCACTGATGAAGCCGCCGGTGGCACGCAGTTCGTGATTGTTCTCAGCGATGACGAGGTAGGTGCGCGGCTCATCGGCGCCCAGCAGGTCCGGCGCCAGGCGAGCCGCCTGCACCGCCAAGCGCAGCAGCGGCAGGTAGCGATCCAGCCGCTCCACCAGCTCCCCCACACGGGGCGAGAGGCTGGAAACATCCATCTGAGCGCGGGCGGTGGTGACCTGTTCCAACTCCTCCTGCGCTTCGGCCAGCCGCGGCTCCGCCTCCACCAGCGCCGGCAGCACTCGCTCCAGCAGGCTGTCCGACGCGTCGGCTGGCGGTTCCTTCCAGGCCAGCACTATCGGCTCCAGCCCCTCCAGCGCCAGGTGCCCAGCTTGGGCGACGCCGCTGGCCACCTCAACCAGCGCGGGCGCGGCCTGGATGTCGCCGCCGTACTTGGGCATCCAGCCCAGGTGGCGGGCCAGCGGCAGGAACAGGCCGACCTCCACCTCGATGGCGGTGAGATCATCCGCCAAGGTGGCGAAATCTCCCGTCAGTGCGGCGAAGTCGGCGGGCTTCAGATCGCTCAGCGCTTCGGGCTTGGCCCGGGCCTCCAGGCGCGGCAGCGTGGCCCGCAGCGAATCCAGGTGCCGCCACAGTCGCAGCGCCTTGCTCCCGGCCCAGAAACCCAGCGCCAGCAGTAGGACGACGATCACCCCCAACACCACCCAACGACGTTTCAGTTTCACGCTTCCTCCTTCAACTTGGGTCAGCGGAAGATCGGAAGGGATCAGCCGATGTAGCCGATGCAGCCGAAAGAGATTTGAGGTCCGCTCCATCGGCTCAATCGGCTGACTCGCTTCTTCCGCTGACTATCTCCGTTAGCCTTCGTTAGGCTGTAGCCGGTACAGCGGCCCGGCCGGCTCCAGCCGATAGCCGCCAACCGCCTGGCGCGCCTCCTCCGTCACGTAGACCGATCGCTGGCGCAGGTTGGCCTGGATCAACTCCGGTAAGTCGGGAGGCGTCCCTTCGCCGCCCGGCAGCGCCACCGCAGGGTGATGCGCCGCCAAGGTGCGCCGATACCAATCGAAGCCCCACAGGCTGCCGTTGACGATGGTCACGTCGGGCCGCTCCGCCAGCGCGCAGTGGCGATACCAAAGGGCGAAGGTGGCGCGGTCGCCGCTGGTGACGATGAGCGCCTCCGGCTCCGCCGCCGCCAGCGCTGCCGCCGCGTAGTCCGCTGCTTCGCGGTCGCGCCGCAGGTCGTGGGCGGCGAAGTTGCCCACGAGTGGGGCCAGCGGCAACAGGGCAACGAGCAACAAAGCAACGAGCGACGCCCGTGGAGTGATCGCCTCTTGTGCCCATTGCCACGCGGCTTCCAGCAGCGTTACCAGCCCCTGCCCCAGCCAGAAAGCGGCCATCAGGCAGGCCGGGAGCAAGTAGACGTATGAGTCGGCCCGGTCGTAGCCCAGCGCGTAAGCGCTGTAGGCGACGAAGGCGAACAGGCTGACGCCCAGCGCGGCGCGGTCGCGGCGGCTCAGTCGCCACACACCGGTGAAGGCCAGCGCCCAGCCCCACCAGCCGAATTGCTCCAGCAGCAGGTGGCCCCAGGCCGAGAGCCGTCCGGGAATCAGCGACAGCGGCACGCCAAAGATAGCCTCCCGATAGAGCTGCCCCGTCACCAGCCACCAGAAGCGGTCCCAGGTCCTGGGGTCGCCCCAGTTGATAGGCGGCTGCCGTGCCGCCGCCAGCGGCAGGTAGACGTAGACCGCCAACCCCATCGCGAACCCGCACGCCACGCCGAGCCAGGCACGACCCGTCAGGTTTGTTCGCCGGCGGTAGGTCAGCAACCAGAAGATCACCGCCGGCAGCAGCAACAGCCCGCTGAGGTGGTTGCCCAGGCCCAGGCCGTACAGGAAGGCCGCGGTCACCACCAGCCAAGGCGACCCCCGCTCCCGCCAGCGCAGCAGCAACCAGAAGACGGCGGCGACGAAGGCCACGTTCAGCGCGTGCACCTCAGCGATGGTGGCCTGCGACCATAAGAGTGGCGAGAAGGCCAAGATCAGTGCCGCGCTGGTTGCAGCGACAGCCATCAGCCACCGTTCTTGAGCAGGGGAGCCAGGGTGCGCGGGAGCAAGGGTGCTCCTCTGCTCCTCCGCTCCTCCGCTCCCCTGCTCAAGTTGGAGGCTCTCGGCGATGCTCAGGCC
>CAZPMV010000163.1:4406-7486 GCA_964587335.1 uncultured Anaerolineales bacterium | reverse complement strand
GGGCCCATGGACATGCGCAGCGGCAACCTCTCCTACGGCTGCCCGGAGCGTCATTTGATGCTGGGTGCCAACATCGAGTTGGCCAACTTCTACGGCCTGCCCCACAACTCTCCCGCCGGCACCGTGGACGCCAGCCTTCCTGATGTCCAGAGCGGGGCTGCAAAGATGCTGACCTGGGTCACGCGCCTACTCAGCGGGATATCCTTGGGGATCGGCATTGGCAGCCTCCTGACGGGCTCCACCGTGTCCCTGGAACAGATGCTGATTGATGTCGACCTGCTGCAATCCGCTCAGCGGGTGCTGCGCGGGTTCCAGGTGAACGAGGAGACGATGGGTGAAGACGCCATCGCGAGCGTCGGACCCGGGGGCGACTTCTTGATGGACGATCACACTCTCCGCTGGATGCGCAGCGATGAGTACTACCTTTCGCCGCTGGCCAACCGTCAGGGCACGGCGGGACAGACCATGCTGGAGCGTACTCACGAGCGAGTGCAGGCGTTGCTGGCGGCACACACACCGTCGGTGGGAGCGGACGTGATCGCTGAAATCGAGACTTACGTGCAGGAGAGGGAAAATGCTAAACGGTAAGCTGCTGATTGACGCCCACTGTCACGTGGGCGAAGGCATACACTACCAACTGATGCCCAAGGAACTGCTCGCCCAGATGGACGAACTGGGGATTGATCGAGCGGTACTGTTCCCTGCCGACCGGCACATCGCCGTGGATAACGTTGAGGGGAACGATCTCCTGCTGCGGGCAGTGGAGTCTTGGCCTGAGCGTTTCTGGGGCTTTGCCACGGTGAACCCCTGGTACGGAGAGCGGGCCGTGAGCGAGCTGCGCCGGGCCGTGGGCGCAGGCCTGGTGGGTCTGAAGCTGGACCCCATCCTGCAAGGCTTTCTGCTCTGCGATCCGCTGGTACATCCGCTGGTAGAGGCCGCCATCGAACTGAACGTGCCAATCTACTTCTACACCGGCACCCCGGTCAATGCGCTGCCGCTGCAACTGGCGGAGCTGGCCCAGTGCTACCCTGAAGGGCGCTTCATCATGGGCCACCTGGGCAATCCGGATTTCTGGCTGGACGTTCCGACGGCGCTGGGCCAGTCGCCGAATATCTGGGGTGAGATCTCTCCCAACCTGCCCGCGGCGGTCAACCGCGTGGTGAGTTTGGGTTTTGCAGACCGCCTGATCTTTGGCAGCGACGTTCCCATGACCAACCTGGAACTGGAGGTGATGAAGATCCAGTACTGGCAAGTGAGTGAGGAACAGCGAGCAGGGATGATGGCCGGAAACCTGCTGCGCTTGCTGGGTCGAACCGAAGGAGGACAGATATGATCGTTGACTGCCATACTCACGCCTCAGGGGGGCGGTCCTTCGGTCTGTCCTCCATTCCTGTGGCCGACTTCGTAGCCGGGATGGACCGCTGTGGGATCGACAAAGCGCTCGTCTACACCACCGACGGCTTCTTCTCCGCCTTTGTGACCTGCAACGACGAGTTGCAGGCCTTCGTGGAGCAATTTCCGGACCGGCTGGCGGCTGGCCCCACGGTGGATCCGCGCTGCGGCGAAGCGGCCGTGGCCGAGATGCGCCGCTGTCGGTTGGAACTGAGGATGAAAGGGCCACTCAAGCTGCACCCGTGGCTGCAGGGCTTCTCCCCAGTCGAGCCCTTCATGGACCCCATCGCCGAGGCGGCCATCGAGTTGGGAATGCCCATCATGATGCACGACGGCACCCCACCTTACTGCACGTCGCTGCAGGTGGCTGCGCTCGCCGCTCGCTTCCCAGCATTGACGGTCATCATGGGCCACAGCGGGCTGAAGGACCTCTGGCAGGCAGCATTGGCGGCGGCCAAACGCTATCCCAACATCATCCTCTGCCTGTGTGGCACGCTGCCCCTGGGGATCGAGCGGATTGTCGCTGAGATCGAGCCGCAGCGACTGCTATTCGGCACCGACGCCGGGTTCGGAGCATCGCCGGGCAACCAAGAATACCGCTTGGGACAGATCCTGCGCCTGAATGTGCCCGAAGAGATCAAGGCGTTGATCCTGGGAGGCAACGCCCAGCGGATATTCGACCTGGCCTGAAACTCGAGTTCAGGCCAACAGATACCCAGTTGTCGGCACACAGAGGTTGTCTGCTCTATGGCTCTGCAGAGACACCTTCGCTCCACCGTGGAAGAAACATCTATCATGCAATCACGCCAAGAACCTTGGGTCATACGGACCATGCTCTCCGTCCCCGGCCACATAGAGAGGCTGATCCAGAAAGGCGCGAAGTCCAAAGCTGATTGTGTGATGCTGGATCTTCAGGACGCGGTGCCGCCAGAAAGCAAAACCGAGGCCAGGACCACCATACGCCGAGCTCTTGACTCGGGCCTTCTGGACCACAAGATAGTGATGGTTCGCCTCAATCACCTGGACACCGGCAGGACGCAGCAGGATGTGGACACTGTGGCCTGCGAACAGCTTAACGGCTTCGTGTACCCTATGGCCAACACTGCCCAAGAGATCGAGGCCGTAGACGCCATGCTGGCCCGCCAAGAGATAGCATTGGGTCTGGCAAAAGGGCACTTCTCCATCATCGTTCTTGTGGAGACGCCCCTGGGGGTGATCAACGCCTATCCACTGGCCAAGGCCTCGGGGCGAGTGGTCGGGCTGTTGTTCGGCGCCGAGGATTTCGTGGTGGAAATGGAGGCCCGGCCCGACGCAGAGCAGTTGGTGTTGCACACTCCTCGTGCCCTGATCGCCCTCGCGGCCAAGGCAGCAGGGGTGGAGGCCATTGACACGCCCTATGTGCAGGTGCATGACCTGGACGGGCTGGAAGCCCACGCCAACAGGGGCCGATCCCTGGGCATGTCGGGCATGTTGGTGATAAGCCCTCGGCAGATACCAATCGCTCGCGCAGTGTATACTCCTTCGCAGGAAGAAGTCCAAGAAGCCCAGCAAGTGCTGAGGCTGATGGATGAAGCACGAAGGGAGGGGCGACCGGCCGGTCGCCCCTACGCCATCAGAGACGGCAAGCTTGTGGCTCCGTCAAGGGAAAAGCAAGCGAGGAGGGTTCTTTTGCGCGCAGCAGCCGACAG
>CAZPMV010000163.1:0-4306 GCA_964587335.1 uncultured Anaerolineales bacterium | reverse complement strand
CTCCGTCAAGGGAAAAGCAAGCGAGGAGGGTTCTTTTGCGCGCAGCAGCCGACAGGAATCTAGACCTGCGCTCATCACAACCCCCTGCGCCTCAATCAGCCGATGTAGCGGACGGGTACAGATCGGCTCAATCGGCTGACTCAGGAGTGCAAAGATGACTTTCGGAAGGTACTTCGAGGAGTTCGAGGTTGGAGAGACGATCAAGCACTATCCTGGCCGCACCATTACTGAAGCGGACCATGTGTTGTTCTGCATGCTGACCATGAACCACAACCCGGTCCACATTGATGCAAACTACGCCTCTCGCACTCAGCACGGACGACGGCTGGTGGTGGGGACCCTGGTCTTCAGCGTCGTGTTGGGGATGACGGTTCCCGACATCTCCGGACATGCCATAGCCAACCTGGAGTACTCTGAGATCAAGCACCTTGCCCCAACCTTTCACGGCGACACGTTGTACGCTCAAACGACAATCGTGGACAAGCGGGAATCGCGCAGCAAGTCGGACCGCGGCATTGTGTGGGTGGAAACAACCGCCTTCAACCACAGGGAGGAGAAGGTCCTGTCGTTCAAGCGCACCGTGCTGGTGCCGAAGCGGGAGGCCGGACCCGGAGCGGTTGGCCGCGCCGTCTGGGGGGGCTCCACGCCATGCGAGATCTGCTGAGGGATGTCCGCATCTTGGCCGTGTCGCAATTCGGCGCCGGGCCCTTCGGCACTCTTCACCTGGCGGATCTCGGCGCAGAAGTGATCAAGATCGAGAATCCGCAGGTCGGGGGCGATGTGGCACGCACCGTACCGCCGTACACGGTGCCCGGTGACAGCCTCTACTTCCAGTCGCTGAACAGAAACAAGCGCAGCATGACGCTCAATCTGAAGCATCCGACGGGGCAGCGCGTGTTCCACGATCTGGTGCGTGTCTCTGACGCGGTCTTCTCCAATCTTCGGGGCGACCAGCCGCACAAGCTAGGACTGACCTACGAACAGCTCCAGCACGTTAACCGCCGCATCGTTTGCTGTTCGCTCAGCGGCTTTGGCGCCACAGGCCCCCGTCGCTCTGAGCCAGGCTATGACTATATCATGCAGGCTCTCGCCGGGTGGATGAGTCTCACGGGAGACCCCGGCGGGCCACCGGCCAAGAGCGGCCTATCGTTGGCTGACTTCTCTGCGGGCGTCATAGCGATGGTCGGGCTGCTGGCGGGCCTTCGCCATGCAGAGCACAGCGGCCAGGGCTGTGACGTGGATGTCAGCCTGCTCGACGCGGCACTCAGCATGCTGAACTACGTCGCCATCTGGACGCTCAACCGCGACTATCATCCAGAGCGGTTGCCCGACTCCGCCCACCCTACGCTCTACCCCGCCCAGGTGTTCAGGACGCAGGACAGTTACGTCGTGGTCCTCTGTTTCAAAGAGAAGTTCTGGCGAGCGCTTACGGAAGTCCTGCAGGCGCCGGAACTGGCTGCCGACCCGCGCTACTTTTCGTTCGCCAGCCGGTATGAGCACCGCGATGCTCTGATCTCCGATCTGAAGGAACGCTTCCTGGCCCGGAGCACGGAGGAATGGCTGACACACATGCGCGGGAAGGTTCCGTGCGCGCCGGTCAACACTGTCGAGGAGGCGCTGGGAGAGCAGACCCTGATGCGCGACATGGTGATGGAGGTCGAGCATCCCATGTTTGGAACCCTGCGCCAGGTGCGGACAGCGATCAAGGTTCCAAACGCCGTGGACCACCGGCGTCCGGCTCCTGCCCTGGGCGCTGACACGGAGGTGATTCTGCGAGAGACTCTCGCCTACACGAACGAAGAGATCGCCCTGCTGCACCAAACTGGAGTCGTTTGACCCAAGTTCGGTCTAGCCCAGATCCACAGTGAATTCCCTATCGCTGGGAGCGCCGGCGACCCAATCGTTGCCCCACTCTCCCATGTACGACAACTGCCCGAAGGTCAGGTCCTTCAGTCCCAGGGTCGTGACCGAAAGACGCTGGTTGTAGACCTCCACGACACGGATTTCGAAAGGGTACTCGCGAAGCGACGCTGTCTGACAATAGAGCACACCGTTGTCTTGCATGACGTCGCAGATGTGCCAATGGCCGGCGAACGCTGCCTTGACGTTTGGATGACCGCGGATGATTTCCAGCATCTCTCTCCGCAACAGCACACTATCCATGTGGTCTGCGAGCGAAGTCCGCGCCGCTGCGACCGGCCTTCCCTTGGGAAGCGTGACTACCGGATAGGTGTCACGGAACTGCAGCGGGCCATGGCCGACGAGGATGACAGGCCGCTCACTGCACTGCTCCAGCTCTGCCTGAAGCCAGCGTAGTTCTTCCTGCGTGGGCCCCATGCCCAGGATTTGCCCGCTGTCGTAGAGCTCCTTGTCGAGATAGGGCGAGACCTGGCCCTGCCTGGAGGTCCAATAGGCCACGTCGAGGAAGATGAAGCGCAGTCCGGCCAGGTCGCGACTGTAGTAACACTGGCCTTGCGGCAGACCATAGCGGGAGGAGAAAGCGTCCCTGATACCCGGATACCAGGTGTCGTGGTTGCCCAGAACCGCATACCAGGGGCAGGATAGCTGATCCATGAGCTGGCAGCCGAATTCAAAGTTCTCCATATCGCAGAGCCCGGTGAAGTCTCCGCAGTGGATCACGAAGTCCGGCGCCAGGTCGTTGATCGTTTCGATCAGGCACTCTCCGATCTCGGGAGAGCGAGACTGGAGCACCCGATTCCAGTACAACTTGTCCTGGGGCACAGCGTCAGGCGCAAAGAAATGCGTATCAGAGATAACAACAAAGCGAGATGTCATGAACCTTCTCCTGTCAGCCGATTGAGCCGATATAGCCGATGGTTTTCTGGTGAGTTCTATCGGTTTCATCGGCTTCATCGGCTGACTACTGCCGACGCCGCGACGTGAAACCCCGAACATGATGCCTGTGCGCCAGCAGGTGGTCACGGCGCACGGGACAAACATCACACCCGCTGGCGGGCGTCGCGGTAGATCTTGTCCAGCACGGCGTAGTAGTCGGCATAGCACTCTGCGGCCTCCTGCAAGGCCTGGCGGGCCATGGATGACTCCTTCGTCCGCTCAGCAATGGCGAACATCTCGGCCACGAGTTTCGCTTCTTCCCTCGAAAGCGGATTGGGCTGAGCTCGGGCCAGCAGTTCGTCGAGGGGCAGGTCGGGCTCACCCCAGCGCAGCGCCGCGTAGGCCGCCCAGGTGTAGTGGGTGAAGTTGCGCTGCAGGAAGCCCACTTCGTTGCGGATCAGCCAGTCGGTGGCGAAATGCTCTGGAGCTTTCAGATAGAGCCAATACCGGGCGCGTCGGGGCCGTGAGCCCCGCAGGCCATTGTAGACGCCGGAGAGCGGGTTGACCCTCAGCGCACCCATGCCAGCCCGCAGTAGAGCCATCGCCTGGTCAATATCACCGTTCTTGGGTAGCTGCACTGCGGTCACAACATCGAGCACCTGCGGGGCGATCCGACGTAGAAAGGCATAGCAGCGATCTTCGTAGGAGAAGAGTTCCTCGCGGTCTTCCAGCGCCGCGACGCCGTAGTGAACTTCCAGCATGTGGGCCGTCTCGTTGAGCACCCGCTCCTGCGGGAAAGACTCCAGCCAGCGGTAGAGCGCCTCCCGCTTGCCGTGCACGGTTCGCCGGCTGACCAGGCTGAGCGCGGCCTGCAGGCTGGGCACGAAGTAATGCATGGCCCGGCTGTGCAGGGCGTACTTGGGCTCGATGGGTAGGGCGACGTTGATCGGCGGGTCAATCTCCCTATTGTAGGGCCCCCAGAACATGAGCCACCGCTTGAGATGGTGCAGCTCGTCTCGGAGCTCCCAGGGCCGGCCTCGCATGTGCTCTCGGACCTGGATGATGAACTCCTGATCGCCGTAGTAGAAGCTCCAATGAGCCATCTCCGCCTGATACAGCAGAGGATCGAAGGCTTCTTCGGGAGTCAGGCAGTAACCAGGTTCATGCTCCAGCTTGCGGCTCCACTCGGGTCGCTCCCGCACCAGGTCGAGGTGCACATCGGAGATGACCTGGTCGAGGGCCATCCATTCTTCCGGGCTCATTTCCTGAGCGACGATGCGAGTGTCAATATCGCTGAGGCCGGGAATCAAGTCCTCGGGCCGCCATTTGGCCACGGTGGCCACGAAGCCAGGCGCCGCCTCCGCGACGCGCTGGCTGTAGATCTCGGCCAACTCGAAGAACTGGCGAGGAGACCAATCGGGGATCGGCAACGGGGGCATGTCTTCCTCCAGTGCTGTTATTTCAAAGTCTACAATAAGCTATGGGGCGGAGTATAACACATCCCGAGATG
>CAZPMV010000162.1:5893-7488 GCA_964587335.1 uncultured Anaerolineales bacterium | reverse complement strand
TTGGCAAATTGGCAAGCAAGCCAAAGGCTGCTATACTATGCCAGAAGTCGAATTGGGTTCCTGGCCCGTGCGAGCCCCGCCGTTGTGGCCAGGCGGGTCACCTCGACCCCCAATTGACGGACCTGGAGGCTTTCGCTGCCGAAATCGCGGCTGAGACGGGAGTGAAACCCGCATCATTGCACAGGCGGAGCATGCGTACGC
The DNA here is from genome assembly GCA_964587335.1 of uncultured Anaerolineales bacterium. Lineage (GTDB taxonomy): Bacteria > Chloroflexota > Anaerolineae > UBA3071 > UBA3071 > UBA3071. The sequence continues at coordinate 7,287 of CAZPMV010000162.1, read as the reverse complement.
CGCGCAAGGCAGCGCCATGTCTCCTTGATTCATTTGGCTCTGGAGCGAGATGAGCGCTCACACGGATGAGTTCCTAGGCGAACTCCGCCTGGGCAGACGACTGACCACAGTAGGCCAGGTGGCTGCGGGCGGGTTGGCCATTGCAGCGGGTCTGCTGTTCTTGCTGTCCGGTCCAGCCATGACTCTGATCGGCCCACAGGCCGCCCTGGCCGGCGTGCTAGCTGGCATCGTCCTGGGCCTCACGCTGTTGAGCGTCAGGGAGCTCCTGGGCGGCAGCGGTGAGCGCGGCGGTACCTACATCCTCATTCAGGAGACCTTGGGGGGGTGGGGGGCGTTCATCGCCGGCTGGAGCATCCTCTCTGGATGTATCGCCCTGAGCGCCGCACTGGCTCAGGCCACAGCGGGTCATTTCCTGCTGTTGTTCCCCTCCATCCAAGTGCCCTCAACGGCCATCGCCCTGGCGATATTCGCTGTCCTGGTCCTCGTCCAACTGTTTCAAGTCCTGCCTCGGCGCACTTTGCTCTGGCCGGTGGTGGTGATCCTGCTAATCGCCCTGGCGGTCATCGTGTTGACCGTGCTGCCCCGTGTGAGTCCCCGCGTCTTCCGGACGACGCCCGCTTCGGACTTGAGAGACCTCATGCGAGCGGTCGCCTGGTTGGCCGCTAGCTACGCAGTTCTTGAGGCGATCCTCGCATCGCGGCGCCAGATCCGTGATCCCGGTCACCACCTGTCGCCTGCGATGCTTGGCGTACTGCTCGTCGGCAGCCTTGTCTTCGCCGCCATCACGTTAGTGGGCGCTGGACTCAGCTCTCCTGCCGCGTCGGCGGATGCCACTCTGGCCAGCATCTTGTCCGCAGCTAGTCCCTTGCCCCCTTGGATCGTCGGTGCCCTGGCCGTCGCCGTCCTGTCGCTAGCAACCAGCGGTTGCCTGATGACCGCCGCTCGCCAGATGCACTGTTTGAGCCGGGAAGGTGGGCTGCCGCGCGGCCTACGTCGTCTGCAAAGGCCCTTTCCTATGCCGCCTCTGCTGTTTGGCGTATTGACCGCGGTCACAGGGCTTCTGATCGTTTTAGCGCCGGCCAGGTTGCTCACAGACCTGGCTGCGGGCATGTTCCTGCTGGCGATGATCCTGTTGAACGTAGCGGCCATCCACAGCCACCGCACGGAGCCTGAGCGCCGCAGGCCGTTCGTCGTACCCTTCTATCCCTTGGTGCCGGCTGTGGCTATCGGCTTCAACCTGGCATTGTTGGGAGTCCTTCCGCTGACAGGCTTGTTGGCGAGCAGCCTATGGCTGTTTCTTGGCCTATTGAGCTACCTGGCGTATGCGCGACGCCAGCAGGCAGTTGCTCGGGAGGGAGTATCTGTCTTCGGCCTGGAGCGGCGGCGGGAGAGGC
>CAZPMV010000162.1:0-5793 GCA_964587335.1 uncultured Anaerolineales bacterium | reverse complement strand
GAACGTATCGCATTCTGGTGCCTCTCGGGCGCGGAGAGAAGCGCCACTTACTCCTCCGCCTGGCGGCAGCCCTGGCTCGTCAGTTCCATGGCGAAGTCATTCCTCTGCAGGTTATCCCTGTGCCGGACCCCCTGGCCATTGAAGAAGGCCGGCGCATCGCCCAAGAGCGCAATATACTGTTCCAATGGTCCACTCGCCTGGCCGAGGATGCTGGGGTAGACATGTCTCCCATCACCCGCCTGGCGCGCAGCGTTTCCGAAGGGATCATGGACACCGCCGTGGAAGAGGGCTGCAACCTGATTCTGATGCCTTGGTCGGTCACACCGACATCCCCAGGAACCCGCATGGGCCACATTCTGGACCCCGTGGTTCGCCAAGCCCCCTGCGACGTGGCGGTTGTGGCGTTCGATCCGAAGCTCGGTCAGGGAGCAGGGGCTGAAGGCGAAGCAGCGTTCCACCTCTCGCGCATCCTGGTTCCCACGGCTGGTGGCCCCCACGCTCCCCTTGCTACCCGTCTGGCTGTGTCGCTCGCGCGGGAGTACGGCGCCACCGTCACCGCCATCTACGTGACCCAGCCGGAGGTGTCGGCTTCTGAAATCGCCGAGGGAGAGGGATGGATTCAGAGGACGATCGCGGCCATGCGGCAGCGGGCGGCGGAGCTACCCAGTCCGAATGGCCAGCGAACGATGCTGGAGGAGATTCCCATCGAGAGCCGCGTGGTCGAGGCCAGAAGTGTGGTAAGGGGCATAGCCGACGCTGGCAAGGAGTACGATCTAGTGCTGATCGGCGCCTCGAATGAGCGGCTGATTGACCAGGTGCTGTTCGGAAGCATCCCAGAGCAGATCGCTCGCGCCTGCCCGTCTCCGGTGGTCATGGTCAAGCGCTATCGCGGCCTGCCCCGCTTCTGGCTTCAGCGCATCTGGGACGCACTGTTCGGAGCCCTGCCCACCCTCAGCAGCGAGGAGCGAATCGAGGTCAACAAGCAGATACGAAGCGGTGCTCAGCCCGATGTGGACTTCTTCGTGATGATGGCGCTGGCGGCCCTCATCGCCACGCTGGGGCTGCTTCAAAACAGCGCCGCGCTGATCATCGGCGCCATGCTGGTGGCGCCGCTGTTTACGTCCATCTTGGCCTTGAGCCTGGGGATTGCTCAAGGACACGCGCGGCTGCTGCGGTTGGCAATAGAAGCCACACTGAAGGGCATCGCCTTAGCCATCACCGTGGCGGTCATCTTGACGGTCATCTCGCCCCTGCGCGCCGTGACCCAGGAAATCGTCGCCCGCACTCAGCCCAATCTCTTCGACCTGGCCGTAGCCCTGGCCTCTGGCGCGGCAGGCGCTTATGCCGTAGCTCGCAAGGACGTGGCAGCATCGTTGCCTGGCGTGGCCATCGCCGCAGCCTTGGTTCCGCCTCTGGCCGTGGTGGGCATCGGGCTGGCCATGGGCGATCTCAGTATCGCTGGCGGCGGTGGGCTGCTGTTCGCCACGAACCTCGTCGCCATCGTGCTGGCTGGAGCGGTGACCCTCCTGCTGCTGGGCTTCCGGCCTGCCCGCCGCGACGAGCACGAGGCGCGCCTGCGGTTGGGTATGGTAACCACGGTGCTGCTGCTCGTGCTCATCGCCATCCCTCTGACGATGGTGTTCGTCCAGTCCGTCGCCACATCACGGACGAGGCAGGTGATCCTGGAGACGTTGGCACACCACCTGGAAACGATGCCCGAGGCTGAGTTGGTGGGCTTCGAGTTCGAAAGTCGTGGGAGGGAGGTGGAGGTGAAAGCCACCCTATACGCGAAGCGACCCTTCACGGCAGCCGACGCGGAGCGGTTGAGCGACGAACTCAGCCAGGCCATCGGCAAACCAGCGCGCCTGCGGCTGGTGACCATTCCCATCATGGAGATCGAAGCCCTGCCCCGATAGCGCTACAGTCTGCCCATTACCTTGGTCTCTACTCACTCTCCGCGGCCAAGTCACAACCCGGCCTTGAGCCGTTGCCAAGCGGCGGATGTCATCTTCGGTCAAATGTGGCAGGTTGGTCGGATTTTCCCCTGTTTCGTCAGACATGGGTTTGCCTCCGGCGGTCGCTGTTACGACCCTCACCCTTCGAGAGCCTATGTCCTAATCGACGAGGAGAACCGCTCAGACACGCTCAATGAGCCTGGTGGTAGTCTGCGGAGGGGCAAGTGCTGTCTGGATGGAGACCCTTCAGAGGTGAAAGAGGTCCCGCGCGGATGATGTGAGAACAGGGTTGACAATCGCGCCAATATCGGCTATCCTCTGACCAACACCGCATGATAGACAAAGAGGAACCTCTAGTGCCTCACGACTTCCTGGCCATAGGCCACGCGACCAAAGATGTGCACCCCGGCGGCTACCGTATCGGCGGTACCGTCACCTACGCGGCGATCACCGCTGCCCGCCTGGACCGACGGCCGGCCGTGCTCACCCGTGCGGCGCCAGATCTGCCGCTGGTGGAGTTGTTGTCTGGCGTCGAAGTCCTGTGTCTCCCTTCCCCTGTGACCACGACCTTCGAAAACGTGTACGGTCCCCAGGGCCGGCAGCAGGTCATCCACGCGGTGGCCGGGCCGCTGCATTGCACCGACGTGCCTCAAGACTGGCGGCGGATTCCCGTCGTGCTGCTGGGTCCGCTGGCGCAGGAGATAGAGCCAGACGTGGTCACTTGCTTTGATGGGATGGTCGGGGTCACGCCGCAAGGATGGATGCGGCAGTGGGACGACGCCGGACGGGTAAGCTCCTGTCCATGGGATTGCGCCGTGCACCTGCTTCCCTCCGCCGATGTTCTGGTGCTGAGCGAGGAGGACATGGGAGGTAACTTGCTGCAACTGCAAGAGTACGTCCGGCTGTACAGGATCGTCGTCCTCACCGCCGGTTGGAAAGGGGCGACGGTGTTTGTCGAGGGCGAGAGGTACGAGGTGTCTCCGCGCGTCACCCACGAGGTGGACCCCACCGGCGCAGGCGACGTCTTTGCGGCTGCTTTCCTGATCCGTCTTGATGAGACCGGCGATCCGCTGCAAGCCGCCCGTTTCGCCAACGTTGTAGCTTCCTTTTCGGTGGAGCAGATTGGCACGCGAGGCATCCCTACCCGAGCGCAGGTCGAGCGGTGGCTCCTGGCGAATAGCTGATGGCCGACGAGGGAGAGTTCGGCTGGTCCAGTTCGGCTGGTCCAAGGAGAGACTTCGCCCTATTCCACTGGACGGACTGCGGAGCTAACGCTGCTATGCGTGCTGTTCCACCGTGCCCAGAAACTCCTCCACTTCAGGGATGGCCAACAGTTTGGCCTTGAAGAACTCGTTGACCAATTGCTCTAGCTTGGCCCGTGAATCCCCAATCAACGCGTCCCAGTCATCGCCCAGCTCTGACCAGCCGGTGATTCCATCGCGCAGGCGGATCAGCGCCATCACGATGTCCGTCTCATGTGGGCCCTCGCAGCATGCAACCACGTTTCGGATCAGTTCGCCGGTCTGTTGCACCAGCGTCTCTCGGCCAATCGCTGAGTCGGGCTGCCCCGCGTCGTCTATCGTATCCAGCAGTGACCAAACCTGGTAAAGCAGTGCGGCAGGCTCATCAAACAGCTCGCGGATCAGTGCCGCGGGTTGGTGGCGGCCAGTCAGCCGGAAGATATTGTACAACCGCTTGGCTGTTTTGCCGTAGTTGATGGGGCTGTGGGTGTACTTGTAGACCTCACCGCTGATCTGCCGCACGTACTCATCAAGCGCTCGGGGTGAGACCTGCTTGGCCAGTTTGGTGAACAGCGGCAGCGACTCCGCTTCCAGATAGACTTCCTGGAAGTAGGGGTCAATGAAGCCGTCCAACGGTATGATCGAGCCATCGGGCGCTTCCCAGGTCACGTCGAGCATGTTGCTGGCGTTGACGACGCGTCCCCGTTCCGGTTCGGCAATGACCCAGTCCATCTTGCACCAGCCGGGGTCAAGGCAGCCATACTCCCATCCCACATCCCACGGCTCGCCCGAGGCGCGGAACACTTGCATCTTGCCTGCCTGCACTTCATCGGGGTTCCAGGTGATGGACGATTCAGACTTGATGCGCTTGCCATCTTTGACGACCTCAGCCTTCCAGGTACCGAACCTGACCTCGATCAACTGATAGTTGGGGCCTTCGAGTTTGTCCAACGCTTTGTCGCGCATCAGGTCGGCCAGGATGCGGCAGGCCTCCTCGCGCGTCTCCGCCTTAATGTTGACACGCTCGAAGTAGTCGGCATCTCCGGGGTAGCGCTGGATCACGCCTTGGGCCGCGCTGCCAGCCAGGCTGATGGCGGTCTCCACGTTAGGCAGATCGGGCAACTGGACGATGTCAGCCATATGGCGGTAGCGGTCGAGCGTGGCCTTGTCGAAATCGAGCAGCGAGATCTCATGCCCATAAATGCCAGCCTCTTCATCTACCCCCCAGTCCATTGTGCCGGACGCAGCCATCGCCGCCAGCCACTGGGCAACGTCGGTCTCATCCACCTCGACTCCCAGCGTGCGAGCTGTTTTGATGATCTGGTCCACCTCGCGCTGGGCATCTAGTTGGCTTCTCTCGCTTGTCATGATTCACCTCGCTGTACGGATAGCGTGTTGCGTTTCACTCCCACGTCACACGGAGCGCGCAACACAACGGTTTCTCCTCGTTTCTCCTCGACGATCTTTGTTCTTCGCTCTGGAGTTTGGCGAATCTCGGAGTGCGCTGCATCCAGGGCATGATCGCGGCGAACCACAGGATGCGAGGTTCATAGTAGCGACTTGTAGCGACTTCAGTCGCTTTCGCCCCGTGCGGACGGCTCAAGTCATCACTGCAAGCAAAATCGCTAGCGTCCAGCTTCGCTGTCTATGGGGGCGATGCCCAACCGCTGGTGTTCGATGGACACGCAGCGGTTCATGACCACGGTCAGTCCGGCGGCCTCGGCTCGCTTTGCCGCCTGCGCGTGCATGACGCCCAACTGCATCCACACAATCTTGGCCCCGATCTCGATGGCCTGTTCCACAATGGCCGGCACGTGCTCGGAGCGGCGAAAGATGTCCACCACGTCCACAGGATCGGGAATGGATTTTAGGTCAGGGTAGCTCTTCAGACCCAGCACCTCGTCCACGGTGGGATTGACGGGGATGACCATGTAGCCTTGGGCGATGAGATAGCGGGCCACGCCGTTGCTGGGCCGCTCCAGCTTGGGCGAAAGGCCGACCACAGCAATCGTGTGGGTCTCCTCTAGCAATTGTCGCATCTTGGCGTCGGCCACTGCTCCGTCTCCTTGTTCTCGCTGGGAGTATTGCTCGATGAACAGAAATGTGGTAAAATGGAGATAGGCTAACTCCACAGCCAAAGCGGGGCCCAGGATGTGGATCGGATCGGCTCACCGGGCGCCCGCTGCAGCGGGGATGGATGGGAGTCGAACCCACCAGGGCTGCTTTTGCAGCACCCCCCAACGGTTTTGAAGACCGCGGAGCCCACCGGGACTCAACCACCCCCGAAGTGGCTTTATCATACCCGCTTTTGTGCCGTTGGTCAAATCTAGAGGGAGCATCCCCTGTGCGCAAAGGCACGGATCGTAGCCACAAAGGGCCTGACCGTGCTGAGGCGAGCATCCCCTGTGCGCAAAGGCACGGAAGGTGTCGACATGAGCAGCTTCTTCAGATTCGCGACGACGCGCTGCCGCCGCTTGCTGAGCTCCGCGCTGCCGAGCTTGCTTGTCCTGAGCGGATGCCGGGGCAAGATCGCGGCCACGCCCATCGTCATCACCCAACCTCCGACTGCCATGCCTTCAGCGACTGCCACCCGCCGC
>CAZPMV010000161.1:0-7512 GCA_964587335.1 uncultured Anaerolineales bacterium | reverse complement strand
GGCAGGTAGGCAGGATATAAGCTCGGTGTCTCCGTTGGCGTCGCCGTCGGCGTGGCCGTCGGCGTGTGGGTTGGTGTCGCTGTGGGCGTGTCGGTCGGCGTGGCCGTCGCCGTCATGGTCGCCGTCGGGGTTGATGTAGGCGTGGCTGTCGGCGTCGGCGTCTCCGTCGGCGTAGGTGTTGACGTTGGCGTGGGCGTCGGATCTGGCTGCCGCAGATGGTACCGCACCCTTATCCAGGGCCGCCAGTTCTCCTCCCAGTGCTCGGCAGCACCTAGCATGTACTCCACCGAGGTGCCCGGCTCGGTTTTCAGAATCAGGCCCTCGTTGTCCCCGGGATTGGCGTGCCATACCTGTGTCATGCCGGTGACGTCAAACTCGTATGCGCCCAGACCGTCGAACACCGCCGTGTCGTTGGGCGTGTCCAGACGGTCAGCCTCAGGGTCGGCTTCGGTGTCGTTGGCACCCGGTTCGCCCCAGGGTTCGCCTGCCATGCGCTCATTCCAGGTCACCTCGTCGGGATTCCAGTCGCGCAGCAGGCGGTAGCTGTTCACCGTTACGGGAAACTCATGGTTGCTCGAAATGGCGAACACGCCCAGCGTCGCTTCGTCAACGATCAAGTTGCTGTCCAGCACAGTGAGGTCGAAGTGTAGCAGGGCCGACATCACGTCCCTGGACCGCAGGTGAAGCAGCTTGGCCTCGGCGCCGCTGTTGTAGTTGTGGGGCCGATCCCAGTAGCTGATGTACGTGTCATGGGTGGTGGTGTAGTTGTTGGCCTTGTGTTGGAAGGTGAGCGTCTGGCCCAGCAGGTGCAGATGACCATACTCGGCGGAGCTGTAGTGGGTATACTCGCCGTCCCGCACCAGGAAGCTATCGAAGGGGCCGCCATCGTCGTCGTCCCTCAGGCCCAGTGCCAGACCGATGGTGCGATCGTGTTGCAGAGGAATGGTGTCCAGTTCTGAGAATGGAATGGCAACCTCCACCGTGTAGCCTTCTGGGGTCACTTGCACGGCGGCCTGAATCGCTGAGGTGGGCACACCGAAGTCGGTCACCCGCCCATCCCAGCCGATGGCGTACTCGTGGTCGTCCTCACCGCCAGGGGTGAAGTCGAAAGCGCCGTCAATGCCCAGCACCACGCAGTCATCGTCAGCCAGCGTGCCGCTATCGGCCACCAGGGTATCGTCACGCACTCTCACCGCCAGGTAGAGATTGCTGGCATCCCACAGGGAGCGCAGATCGGCGCTGAGGTCATTGGCATCGCCGGGTATGGTGGGGCCGAATATGCCCTCGGCCGTCTCACCATCCAGGCTAAGGCCAGTCTCGGTCACCCAATCCCACAGCTTGCCGTCAATGGTGGGCGACGTGTCCGTCTGGTAGCTCCAGGTGGTGGATGGTTCACCGCTGTAGTGCAGGATCACTCCCGATTGGCCGACGACCCAACCTTTGTGGTCTACGAAGATGATGCCGCCACCGCCGCCATCGGCATGCCCAAGCTTGTTGTCCTCTATCTCGTCCGGGTATTTCAGTGGCCAGTCAGCGCCGAGGTGCTCCTCGGTGCCGGACGGCTGTATTGTCCAGTTGTCGCCGCCGTCGGTGGTGTGCAGGATGATACCATTGGCTCCCACGGCCCAGCCGGTGTCCTCGTCTATGAAAGACACGCCACGCAGGGCCTGCACGGCTTTGTCTCCCCAATCTTCCGCGCCATTGAGTTGGCGCTCCCAGGTCTCGCCGTAGTCTGCGCTCCTCCAGATGGTACCGCCCCAGTCCAGGCTCTCTCCTCGACTCCCCACCATGTATCCCACCGGCGATCCGGGCAGGAAGTAGACATCGCGGATCATATCTGGCGTATCTTGGACACTCCACTCCCAGTCCCCATGGGGCTGGTCCCGGGTAGCTCGGGCGATCTTGTACCCTTGGGCGACCACCCATCCGTGTTTGCGGTCGGCGTCCCAGTGCATGCCGCCCGCGGGGTTGTTCATGCCTGGAACGTTGATGAGTTGCCAGGTCTCACCACCGTCCGTCGTGTGGCCCACTTCATGGTCGGTTTGCCTGCCCGGGTTCTGGCTTATCCAGCCCTCGTTTGCATCGTAGAACTGTATGCGGTAGGCAAAGGGTTGGCCAGGATCGACCTGGTGCAGTTGCCAGTTCTCACCGCCGTCGGTGGTTTTCCAAGCATGACTCATGCGGCCAAAGGTCCAGACGGTGTTCTCATCAACCATGTCCACATCATTCAACCAACCCGTTCCAGCCAACTCGCCATCTGGCCGCCTGATCTCCACGCCGGCCCAGCTTTGTCCACCGTCCCTCGTGTGCAGAAGGGCTGCCAGAGTGTCCGCCCTCTCACCCACCACCCAGCCGGTCTGGGCATCATCAAGGAAATCTACGCCGCGCAGAGCGAGCAGCGGGCCGCCGCCGCGCAGCGCCCACGCCGCACCACCATCGTCGCTGAAGCGCATGTCCCGCATGGCACCCACAGCCATCACGTGACCAGCGTCTAGAGCAGAGACGCTGTTCAGTGCTTCTGCCGTCCCACCGTCCTGTTCGTTCCAGCTACCACCGCCGTTGCCGGTGTGCAGAATGGTGCCGACGGCGCCCACAACCCAGGCTTCGTTGGCGCTGACACCGCTCACGCCGTTCAGTTGCCGGGCGGCAGGAGAGGTCTGCGCAGTCCAGGTGTCGCCACCGTCGCTGGTGTGACGGATCTCGGCGACGCCGCCTACTGCCCAGCCATTGCTGGCGTCGCCGAAGCTCACGGCACGCAGGGGAGCATTGCTGCCACTGGTCTGCGGCTGCCACGTGTCGCCGCCGTCGGCGGTGTGCAGAATGGTTCCGGCGTTGCCGACAGCCCAGGCGGTCTGTGCATCCGCACAGTGCATGCTGAGGAGATCGTGGTTCGTGTTGCTGGTCTGTGCTTGCCAATTGGCGCCGCCGTCGCCGGTGTGCAGGATGGTCCCGTTGGCTCCAACCGCCCAGCCAGTGGCATCGTCGGCGAAGCAGAGGTCGTAGAGGATCTCGTGGGTGGTGCTTGGTTGCATCGCCCAGATGCGGCCTCCGTTCTGCGTGCTCAGGATCACCCCGCCAGAGCCAGCGGCCCAGCTATGGCCCTCGTTGCTGGAGTACACTGCCTGCAGGTCCTCAGACACCTGCGAATCCTGCATTTGCCAGTAGGTACCCCCATCGGTCGAGTGGAGGATCAGGCCCTCCGTTCCTACAGCCCAGACGTGATCGGCGTCAGCGAAATGCACGTCTAAGACATCTCCCTTCCCGTGCCATTGGAATCGCCAGGGGCTGCCTCCGGCCTGAGCGGGGGCGGATGGCTTGCTCCGGGGAGCGGCTGCGGGCCGAGCGGTCGCAGCCGACGTGGCAAGGGAACTCATGAGCAGTAGGCCAACCAGGGCGCAACTAAATCGTGTTAATCTCGTCTTCATAATTAGGGTTCCAAGCTCCTTGTTTTGGCGTGAGATGGGCAGCATTTTACCACCACTCACGATGGAGCACAAGTGGTTGGCCTAAGGCTTGGGCTTGCAACTCTTCCTGCTTCGGAGTATAATAGAATCATGAATATCACCATCCTCGGTCTGGGGCCCGGCGATGCTGCCCATCTCACTCGTGAGGCCTGGCAGGTGCTGCTGGATGCGAAGGAAATCCACCTGCGCACAACGCACCATCCGACGGTGGACAGCCTGCCTGAGCATTTGAGGGTTCATTCTTTTGACCATCTGTACGAAACGCTGCCTACCTTTGCCTTAGTGTACCAGGCCATCGCCCAAGAGGTGTTGGAGCTGGCAGAACGATCTGAGGAAATCATCTACGCCGTGCCAGGGCACCCATGGGTGGGCGAAGCAACCACTCCGCTCATCTGTCAAGCGGCGTTAGAGAGCGGCATCCCCGTGCGCATCGTGGGTGGGATGAGCTTTCTGGAACCGCTGCTGGCGGCCGTGGGCGTGGACCCCGTGGATGGCTTGCAGGTCACAGATGCCATGCTGCTTGCTGCTGACCACCATCCGCCGCTGCTCGTGGACCGGCCAGCCGTTGTCGCCCAGTGTTACAGTCGCTCGCTGGCCAGCGACGTGAAGCTGACATTGCTCAATGGTTATCCGGATGAGCACCCCGTGACGGTGGTCAGAGCAGCGGGGACGGCAGATCAGCAATTGCTCACGCTGCCTCTCTACGCACTCGATCGCGGCGATTCTTTCGATCACCTGACCTCCCTGTACTTGCCGCCTACAGAGGAGTCTGGCTCCTACGCGTCGTTGCATGAGGTCGTGGCCCGCCTGCGCGCTCCAGACGGCTGCCCTTGGGATCAAGCGCAAACGCACCAGTCGCTGCGCACAGGGTTATTGGAGGAGAGCTACGAGCTCCTGGCGGCGCTGGATGTGGAAGACGCGGACAAGATGCGGGAGGAGCTAGGCGATCTGTTGCTCCAGCTTATGCTCCACATCCAGATCGCTACTGAGGAGGGCGAGTTCAAGTTGCCGGACGTCATCGCCGCGATCGTGAACAAGCTGAAGCGCCGCCATCCCCACGTATTTGGCGAACAGACGGTGAGCGGCGTGGACGAGGTGCTCAGGAACTGGGAGGAGATCAAGCGGAGGGAGCGGGGCGAGGAAAAAGGAGAAGTCGGGCTACTTGAGGGGCTACCGCCTACGCTGCCAGCGCTGGCCGCGGCTCAGGCGTATCAACGACGCCTGGCGCGGGTGGGATTCCCGGGATTGGATGCGTTGGGTTTGAGCGAAGAGGAACTCGCTGCCGTCGCCCAGTTGCTGGCAGGCGTCGAGGGCGAGGAAGATGCAGAAGCGAGGCTTGGGTCTCGCCTTCTGGCGCTGGCGGAGCTGGCCCGACAGCGTGATATTGATCTGGAGGATGTTCTGCGAGCGGCCAACGCTCGTTTAGCCGCCCGTTTTGAAGCTGTGCATTCCGAGGACCTAATCGCTGAGGACTCGCACTGATGCTTGAAGGGAACTATCGTATCCGGCTGATGTCGGTTTTGCTTGGGCTGTTGGTCATTGCCCTTGGGGTCGGCGCGTCTCGCAGCGGCGCTGTGTGCGCGGCATCGTCCGGTCCTGGTCAGTCAGCGGCAGCCTTGGCGGCGGTTCCTCCTGAGCCCCCCTATGACGTCATGGCTCTGGTGCAACAGCCGGGGAACTATGCTGCAGCCGACTTCTGGTACCTGGACCCCCTACACTATCATCTGGTGGGCGGCCAGCGTACCTTCAACTGGTCGGAGTTGGAGGTTGGCGACGGCGATTTCAACTGGGGCACGCTGGACTACTGGTTGAGCAGGCAGGCCGATCAGGGCAAATCGGCGGCCATTGGCATCAGCACCTACAACGGCCTCTGCGGTGGCGGCATCATTGCCCTCCCCGAATATCTGCGCAACAACCCGGCACTCGTTATTGAGGTAGATGAGGATCGCTATGTGCCCAAGTACTGGCATCCAACATACAAGCAGAAGTATCGCCGCTTCGTCACCGCGCTCGGCATTCGCTACCGCAACGATCCACGGCTGGAATGGGTTGCCATCGGCACAGGCATGTATGGTGAGACCTGGGCCTGCAACTGGTGGGATAATGACACCCTGGCCGCTGCGGGGCTCACCAGTGACCTATGGGTCGAGACCGTTAACGAGACCGTTGATTGGTACGTGAACGGTTTCAGCGAGGATGGCCAACTGAACAAGGTGCTCATGGTGCAGTCTGCCCCCTACACCTTCAGGGCCGGTGAACGGCGGGAAATTGGCTTCCATGCGGTCAGCAAGGGCGTGGGCTTCTCTCTCAACTCCTTGTACCCGGATCAGGAAGGCGCGGTGTTTGGATGGGACAATAGTTGTCGTTACTGTGGAATACATGATCTGGTGCTACTGTACAATCAGGTGCTGCCGACAACCTACGAGACTTATCAGTACATGCTCTGCGATCCCACGCAGGTGTACTGGGGCATGCTCAACGGTTTGGACAAGCATCCTACCTATCTGCGCCTCAACCAGGATCTCTTCTATGAGGAGCCTTTTGAGCCATTCCGGGGGCCTGACAGGGTCGAGAACATAGCCATCTTCGAATGGGTCGGACGCTACGTCGGTGCGACGCTGGAGAACACTCCTAGCGTCTGGGTGGCCATGCGCGAACACCGCGATCCCTGGCAGACGTGCTGGCAGACAACGCCAAGCCCCCACCACTATCCGCAGTGGGGCAACTACGACTTCTGGCTGGAACAGGACGATAACGTCGCTGGGGGCCGCACCGTTCCCGAGACCAACGATCCCACCATCACCACGATGCGAGACAACGACCGTCCGTACGATCCTGCCTTGCCGCCCGGGCGGGAAGCGTGGGCCCTGCGCCGTACAGACGAGGCGACGGGTAATCCGTACATGTTCTTCAAGGTAGAAGACGACTATCTCTTCGACGGTTCCAATGCTGTCACCATCACCATCACCTATCTGGATCGCGGCGCCGACACCTGGGGCTTGCGCTACGATGGCGCCGGCGGGGTGGAGAGGGACGCTCAGCCGCGTGGAGGCACAGTTCCCTGGGTTCAGAAAGAAGGCAGCAATGAGTGGCGGCAAGCTGTGTTCTTCCTCGAGGATGCCCGCTTCGCCAACGGTCTGACGGGAGGCAGCGATTTTCTGCTGGACTGTCGCAGCGATGGCAACGAGTGGATTCACTTCGTGGACGTGAGCAAGGGAGCGGGGAGCAGCCCGCCCCGGCCTACGGGCACCCCTTCGCCCTCCCCGACGCCCGGGTTGTCACGGGAGGTATTGAGCCACCGGCTTGCATCACCACTGACCTTGGATGGCTATCTGGACGAATGGAGCGGTGTGCCTGCAGTGACCCTCGATGCCACCACCGCTGATACCGTGTATTGGCCGATACTGAGCTCCAGCGATGCCAGCGCGATCCTGCGCAGTGCCTGGGATGAGAACTTCCTCTACTTCGCTGTCGAAATCCGTGACGATGTCCTGGTTGCCGACAGCAGCGACATCTGGCGGGACGACAGCATCGAGCTGGGCATTGACGGCCTCCGCGACTACGTGGGCCAGCAAAACGATGACCATCAGTTCACTTTGAATCTCGACGGCCGCGTCGCAGATTTCGGCCTGACGACGCACGCCATCACTGCCGTCACTCGCACCGTGAGCGGCGGCTGGACGCTGGAGGTAGCCATCATTGCCGAAGGGCTTGCCGCTGGCGCGCTGACCCCGGACAAGGTGTTGGGCTTCACCTTCGGTCTGCACGACGATGACGATGGCGACAACTGGGATTCCTATCTCATTTGGGAGGGAAATAGCACCAGGGACATCGTCACAGACGAATACGGCAGGCTGGTGCTGCTGGATGGTGGCAGTGCCCCGCCGGTGACGGAAACGGTCACTGCTACGCCGACGCAACCGGCGGGGACCGCCACGCCCACTGCCACGCCGACGCAACCGGCAGGGACCGCCACGCCCACACCGACACCAGCAGCAGAATCCGATACGGTGCTCAGTCACCTACTGGTCACAGCGCCGACGATCGA
>CAZPMV010000160.1:0-7560 GCA_964587335.1 uncultured Anaerolineales bacterium | reverse complement strand
ATCGTGATGGACAAGAAGCGAGGCCTGATCTACGGAGATACCTGGCCGGGTCGGGTCTTTTTCCGCTTCGATATGGCCACCGGGGAGTACAGAATCCTGACCAGCTATGGTCCTCCGGTTACAGAGAAAATGGTCATTGATGACGACGGAGGGGTATGGCACACCTGGGACTTTTTCCAGTGGTCGCGCAGATATGCTCTCTTCCGCTACGATCCTGACCGTGACGAGGTAGAGTTCCTCAAGGACGAACTACCCAACCTGGGTTCTACGCCTTCGACACAGCAGATTGACAGCGCGGTGAACGGCGGCGACGGGTATCTGTATATCGGTACCATGGGAGGGGCCCTGGTACGGATCGAGCCCAGAGAACGGCAGATCGAGTACCTTGGGAAGCCGCTTGTGCAGTCGAGGTGTAAGGGGTTGCTGTCGGGTCCTGGCGATGTACTGTACGGGGCCGGAGGAGCGAACTATGATACGGACGTCTTCTCCTACGATCGGAAGAGCCGGGTGTTCACACATCTGGGGGCACTGGAAGACGCTGCCGGCACGCGGTGTTGGCTGGTGCACGACATGGTGCGTTCTGACGATGGACGGCTGTGGATTGCCGAGTGTGATGTCCCTGCTCGCTCTGGCTACCTCTGGGAGGTCGAACCCCCTGCTTCCTGATGGTAGATTGCATCTAGAAGTAACTCAATGTCATTTGGTCAAGCGTAGTTTAGCCCCCTGTGGGCGTCTTTGGGCAGCAAAAACGGGCGCAAGGCCCTGTGCTACAACCTTGACCTGATGACATTGAGAGGTACCTACCCTGGCTGGTTTAGGTGCAACGCACTTCGGTTGTGGAAGTGCGTTGCTCTTTGTAGTTTTGCATCTTAGCAATGCTGTTTGGAGGTGAACAAAGATTATGAACTCGCTTGTCATCCATAATGCTCGAGTCATCACTCCCCAGTCCATTCTGGACCGAGGCGTGGTTGGAATAGAAGACGGAAAGATCGCAGCGGTTTCATCTGACAAAACGGGGAACGGGTCGCAGCAGATGTCTGGCCCTGCGATTGACGCACAGGGAATGTACGTTGCTCCCGGTTTCATTGACATCCACGTTCACGGTGGCGACGGGGCGGATTTCATAGACGGCACTGTGGAGGCGTTTGAGGTTATCACCCGCTTCTATGCCAGCCACGGTGTCACTGCTTTGCAGGCTACTACCACTGCTGCGCCCTTGGAAGAAACCGTCCAGGTTCTGGAGGTGGCACGTCGGTGGAAACAGAGAGAACGTGGAGACGGATCTGAGATACTCGGCGTTCACCTGGAGGGGCCGTTCTTGAACGTCGAGCAGTGCGGCGCCCAGTTGCCGGAGAACGTGTATGCTCCATCAGCGACAAACGTGCACCCCCTGATGGAGTACGCCGACGTCATCACCGAGATGACGCTGGCGCCGGAACTGCCCGGCGCTCTGGGGCTGATTCGTGAGTTGGCCAAGAGAGGGATTCTGGCCTCAGCAGGCCACAGCCAGGCTCGGGAAAAGGATGTGCTGGCGGCCATTGAGGCCGGCCTGACTCACACCACGCACATCTTCAGTTCGATGTCCACGGTGATCCGGGAGGGGCCCTGGCGTATTCCTGGTCTCTTGGAGGCATCGCTGGTTTTCGACGAGCTAACCACCGAGATGATCGCCGACGGCAGACATCTCCCGGCAACGCTGATGCGGTTAGTGCTCAAATGCAAGGGGCCTGACCGACTTTGTCTGGTCAGCGATGCCATGCGGGGGACTGGCAGATTAGTAGGGGAGGTTTTCCTGGTCGCAGGGCAGGAGGTGATCATTGAGGATGGCGTGGGTATCGTGCCCGACCGCTCTGCTTTTGCCTGCAGCATTACCCCCCTCGATGCCGCGGTGCGCAATGTGATCGAGATGCTGGGGCTGTCTGTGCAGCAGGTAGTCAGATTGGTGACCAGGAATCCGGCGCACGTGCTGGGAATCGAGGCCCGCAAGGGGACCATCGAGCCGGGCAAGGACGCTGACCTGGTCATCTTTGACGATCAGATCCGAGTCGTGACGACGATCGTGGGAGGCGAAGTGGTCTACTCTTTATCGTAGCTATTCTTCCGGCTGATAGTCCACAAACGCTGCGGCCGTTGGGTTGGGATACTGCCCGAAGTCTCTCCAGCCCAGATCCATGCGCAGGACGATGTCCCCATAGTCCAAGAAGAGCTTGAAGTGGACTGTCTTCTGGTGTTTGCGGTCGTATGCCAGCAGGAGGACGTATCGTCCCATGGGCGAGGGGACAAGCCGCACTGCCTGAAGTGACTCCCAGCGCGTGGCGTCTTCCTCCGAGTGCAGATAGTCAAGCAGACGCTGCTCGTAGCGTTGCGCCTCTCGCGGAGGCAGTTCTGTGCGCACCTCTAGATCGTCTGCGTTCCACAGAGGTAGCGAGAGGTCACTGCCTGCTGGGCCGCCCGTGCGCCGCACCCAGATGGGACTGGACCAGGCGAACTCGCCATCCACTTGGGACACGCGGAGATAGTAGTAGTTATCACCGCGCGGGCAGGTCTCGTCCGTGAACTCCAGGCTGACGCGGTGGCTGTCGCCGTACTCGGTGAGTATGAGTCGATCATTGCGGATCAACTCCAGCCGTTCGATGGGGCCTGTCCCGACGACGTCGGCAGTGAAAACCGGTGGCCTGTCCGAAGTGATCTCCTGTCCCATGAGCTGCCCGTTAGCTCGGAAGTCCAGCACGATGCGTGCGCCGGTCGTGGCATAGGTCCGCCGGGCGCGGAATGCCTCCCAAAGGGCCGTGCGCGTCAGCTCGGGAGCCAGCACCGCCATCAGCGCACCGCTGCCGTAGCCGGTGTCGCGGCGATTGAAGTCGCCGTTGCGCCCGCCCGACCCCGGCCGGCGTGGCTGTCCCGGCGTCTGCACGTGGCCGTCGCTGGAGCCGTGGAACCCCACTCGCAGGCCCTTCTGCAGCGCCTGCTGAGCGAAGAACTCGAAATTGCCGTGCATGGAGGCCACCTCGACCGACCACTGCGCCCGTGGGTCATGGTACCGGAAGTCCGTGGGGTTGCCTCCCACGTGACAGGTGACCATGCTGCCGGTGTCGGCGGCGAAATCGAACAAACGCTGGACATCCTCGGCCGATTCAAGGGGCCGGCGGGTGTTGCTGCCGTAGAGGTCCTTTAGCCGCACCTTGGGGACGAGGTCGCCGTTGAAGATTTGGCAGCGATCGCCGCCGAAGCCATGGTACTCGAAACCGGAGAAGGTGACGTACTCCCCTGCTTGATGATATTGGGCTGCGGCCTCCTGCACCATTTGCCAGGCCCGTTCCTGCTCGTTGAACCCGTGTTGCAGGAACAGGTGGAAGTTGAGGCAGAAGAAATCGAGGCGGCTGATCTCCCGTGCGTAGCGGTAGTTGTAGTCGGGGTCTGTGGTGGGAGTCAGGTAGAGCCAGAGGGAACTATCGTAGGCGTGGTTGTGGATGTCGCCCCAGAAGACGCGCATGTCTTGCTGCGGTTCTTTGCAGATGGGATTGCTCAGCGCTTCGATCTGCCTTTCTTGGTCCAGCACTCTGATTCGGCTGACTCCCGGTGGAAAGGATACGCCTTGGAACTGCTTTCTGCCGCCTTCCAGAGGGCTGAGGAAGCACCGCTCTGGCAGGCCCGAGCAGCCCGGCGCCTCCATGATGAGCTGGGCAGCAGCCCCTGGCGCCAGATTGCCGCAGGCGTCCAGGGCTACCACTTGCACAGATGACACTTCGCTTGCCGAGACTGTGGATGGGGCCAACACCAGATAGCCAGCAGGCCGCTGATCGGCCACCACATTGACCGTCAGGGGAGAGTCGGCGATCTCGACAAAGATGCCCGAGCCATCGGCGTCAACTCCAACGTAGATTGGAACTCCCAGCATGACACTGAGGAAGGCAAGCCCTCCGGGACTGCCCTGGGAGCGGTCGTTGAAGCGAAGGGCGATCACATCACCTTCCAGCAAAGGGGCGCCCCGGACCAGGACTGTGGCAATGGGGCAAGTGTGCCCAGGGTCACGGCTGTTGACGTGGAGTTCAAGTTGGGCGCGGCCGGTGGTGCTGGCGGTGACGAAGCCTCGCCGCTCAGGAAAAGCAGCCTGAGGACGCACGTCAAAGCGGAAACCTGAGTATGCCCCCCACAGGGCTACGCCTCCGCCTACGGCGATCCCGTCCTGTCCGACGGTGAACTCCACCTTCCAGGCGCCGAGTCGACCGGCAACGACATCAACGGATCGTCCGAGGGGTTGCCTCTCGAACCCAATGCGTGCCTGCCCCGCGCCAGGGCCAGGGGCGGTTGTGATCGTTACCTCTTCATAATTCATACTGTGCATTCCTTACTCTGTCCTATTCACTCTGTGCATTTGTCCTCCCCAGCGGAGGCTGCCAACACTTACTAGCAAGGAGCTGATTACGATGCGTCTGTCCTTTGTGTGTCAAACCAACAATCGAACGGCTATCAGTCTAGATGGGGATGGCCGATGGATCAATCTCACCCAGGTCATGCGAGCGCACCCCGATCGCTTCCCCTGGCTCGAACTCCGGCGTGAGCCCACCATGGTGGATCTCCTGGAGAACACGCCGGATCTGCTTCCCTGCCTGGACGAGCTGCTTGCCTATCTGGACACATCCGGCCAGGTGCAGCACTATATGGTTGACGAGGATATCCAGTTGCTGTCTCCGGTCACGAGACCATCCAAGATCATCGCCCTGGGGCTCAACTACTTGGCCCACGCGCAGGAGGCCGGCCATTCCGCTCCTGATGAGCCCATCATCTTTGCCAAGGCTCCCTCGTCCATCATCGGCCCAGATGCTGACATCATCTATCCGGACATGGTGACGCGACTGGACCCAGAGATCGAGTTGGGCGTCGTCATCGGGCGGAGAGCCAAGAACGTAGCCGAGGAAGAGGCTTTCGAGTACGTTGCTGGCTACACCATCATCAACGATGTCACGGCCCGGGATATGCAAGCCATGGATCTAGGGAGGGCCCATCCCTGGTTCCGGTCGAAGAGCTTTGACACATTTTGCCCCATGGGGCCACACCTGGTTCTGAAAGATGAGATAGTGGACCCTCATCAGCTCAGGCTGACCCTGCGGGTGAATGGACAGGTACGACAGGATTGCACCACGGCCGATTGCATCTTCAAGATACCCCAGATCGTGGCCTTTGTGAGTAAGCACATGACTCTTGAACCCGGCGACGTCATCGCCACGGGAACGCCGGATGGCATTGCTCCCATGGAGCGAGGTGATGTGGTGGAGTGCACTATCAGCGGGCTGGGCACGCTGGTCAATCGAGTCGTCTAGTACGCTGTGGCGCGATTGCTTTCTCGCATTCTGGTTCGTTAGGGTGCCGCGGGAACTCGCGTGCGGAGTACCTCCTTCACCCGCATCTTCTGTTCATCACTCAGTGTCAGCTTGCCGGCGGCGCCGTTGGACTCCAACTGCTCCACGGACGACGCCGACGGGATCACTGGCCCCATGCCAGGCAAGGTCAGCATGTAGGCGAGAGCCAATTGGTTCAGACTCAGGTCCCACGCGTGGGCCAGCGCTGCAAGCTGGTGCAGCCGGGCCATGAGGGACTTCCTCTTTGCTAGCCCTTCCCATTCCCCCTCGTCGTATACACGGTCCCCAGGCCCCACCTTGGCGGGATCCAGATAGCGTTCAGTGAGCAGGCCTCGGGCCAGGGGGCTGTAGGCCACGAATGATATACCTGTGTGGGCTGCGTATGCCAGGACGCCGCGATGCTTCGACTCACCCTGGAGGATGTCGAACTGGTTCTGAACCGCCAGCACCCGGCAACGGATAGATGTGCTCTCTTCTGCTGCTCGGTAGAGCGCCAACTGATCTACGGTGGAATTGGACATGCCGAAGTAGCGCACCAGGTCTTGTCCAACCAGATCTTCCACGGTGGCCAGGCTTTCCTCTACTGGCGTGACGGGATCGAAGGAGTGGAAATAGAGCAGGTCCACGCGGTCCACCTGCAGCCGTTCCAGGCAGGCATACACGGAGTCCAGGATGTTGCCTCGAGAGAGGCCGCTATGGTTGGGTGTCCGCCCGTCCATTCCGCCAAACACCTTGGTGGCCAGCACGACGTTGCGCCTCTGATCGGGATTGCTCTTCATCCAGGTACCGATCACCCGCTCTGAGTTGCCGGAGGCAGCATTGTAGCGGTTGGCGGTATCCCAGAAGGTGACACCCAATTCGATGGCTCGGTCGAGCATCTGCAAAGCAGTCTTCTCGTCCAGGCGCGATCCATCGCCAGTCTCGGGATACCCGATTTTCCACGTGCCCAGCCCTACGTTGGAGACACGTAGCCCAGACCTTCCCAGCACACGATAGGGCATACCGTTGAATTCATCTGTGGTCCACGGTACGCCGTAAAGTTCAGGGTTCGGTGTTCTATGATCCACGTTGTCCTCCTATCTGTTCTGTCATCGCTACCACGGCCGAAAGTCTTGAACAGGAGTAGGCTGCTCCAGCCCATCTACCGGGATGTGCCGTCCGTTGATCCAGTGGGCGACCGGTGAGGCCAGGAAGGCGATGACGTTGGCTACCTCCTCAGGCTTGCCCAGCCGCCCCATGGGGAAGCCGTCGCGCACATAAGCGGCGAACGAGTCTGGGTGTTCTTCCCGAAAGCGGTCCCAGAAGCCCCCATCCCAGATGATTGAGCTTGGGGAGACCGTATTGACGCGGATTCCGTCGTCTACCAACTCGAGGGCCAGCCGCTCGGTGAGGAAGATGAGCGCCGCCTTGGAAGAACCGTACTGGGCAGTCCCTGCCAGTTGCGGATGCCAGCCAGAAATGGAGGCAACATTGACAATTGCCCCAGTTCCTTGCTGCCGCATGTATGGTGCCACCAGTCGCACCATACGCACTACCGCAAAGACGTTGAGTTCGAACGTCAGCCGCCAGTCATCGTCGGTGGCTTCCAGCAGCCCGCCGCCATAGGAACCGCCCACGTTGTTGATGAGAATATCGATCCTGTCCAGTTCGGCGGCGCATTGGTCGACGAACCGCGCTGCAGCCGCAGGATCGGTGACATCGGTTTCGACAGCACTCACCTGAATGCCCGCTCCGCGCAGCTCATCTGCGGCTCTGGCCAGATCATCGCCGTTGCGCGCGCAGATTCCCAGATGGCAGCCTTCACTGGCCAACAGTCGGGCTGTGCGCAACCCGATTCCCCTACTGGCACCGGTGACCAGCGCCACTTTACCGTTCAATCCGAGGTTCATGTGAGCAGACCTCCTGACCTGATGTTTTCTATCTTGGTTTTTTCGTGTGTGTACTCCGTGTCTCTGTGGCTGAATGACCTTTTGCCAGGGGAGTCTTGCATGGTCCCTCGAGTGTCGGCTTGTGCGTCATGCATCACCGCCTTTTGCCAGTTACTGGTGTAACCCCCGCCTCGTCCAGCACTTGCCAAACCAGTTCGCTGACGAGTGGACGATAAGCTTCTCGCAGTCTCTCTCCTGCAGGTCCCATGGGATGACGGTCTCCCCCCATGGGGAAGCCCCGAGCCTCCAGGCCCAGCTTGTAGCCAGCCGGG
>CAZPMV010000159.1:0-7577 GCA_964587335.1 uncultured Anaerolineales bacterium | reverse complement strand
CTTCAATGCAGAACTCGGGAGAAATGGGAGCGAACATCTTCAACACCGGCTCCCAGTCCTCATCGGTAGGCGGATGATCATCGCACAGAATGCCCGCCGCCTGGAAATATCCCTGTGACATCTCCTTGAGGAACTTTGTTACCCCGGGCTCAGCCCCACAGGCCAAGATGTGAGCGTGCGCGTCGATTTTCATAATGCCCTCCCTTCAGAGTACAAGCTAAACACACCTGATCGTTTCCTGCTGGAGTGGATGAGCAGTTGCAGGAGAACGCCCCGGAGAAGAAGGAGCGATCACTTGCGCCTGCCTGCCGCAGGCAGGCCCCTCCCCCCCCTTCCCAGACGGAACCAAGATGAAAAAGCTCACCGGCTGATGAAGCGCAGGAAGTTCTCTCCCGACATGCCTCTCATTTCCTCGTCGGTGAAAGCTGGCATACCCAGCGGTTCAGCTTCCTCGTTCATGGTCTGAAACTTGGGCGCCAGCGTATCCAGCCCCTCGAAACAGGGGTAGTCCGTCCCCCAGCAAACCCTCGATAGAGGCAATCCCCAACGTTTGCACTTCTGGAGAAAGAGGAACATCTCACGCCGGGTGGTCACCGAATTGAAGAAAGAGAGATCCATGTAGAAGTTGGGATGCTTCATAACCAGACAGAGGCACTCTTCGGTCCAGGGGAACCCGGCATGACAGACCAGGACCTTCAGGTCTCGGAACTCCAGGCCCACGTCGTCCAACAGGAAGGGACGACCGTAGGCCATCTTGGCCTCGATCACTGGAGAACCGGCCTGGTGGATCATGACCGGAATCCCCATCTCCTCTGCCTTCTTCCAGATCGGCCAGGCCAGATCGCGGTCGTCGGGCGAATAGTAGTCATAGGCCGGGTAGAGCTTCAATCCGGTGAGTCCCAACTCCGTGATGGCGCGCTCAAGTTCCTCCACCGCCCAATTCACACCCCGGTAGCGGGGGTTGACCGCCGCGAAGCCGATGAAGCTATCGGGGTACATCCTCACCAGGGCGGCGATCCGGTCATTGACCTGATCCAGGGTGTGAGGCTCCGGGAGCTTGGTGACGTTCGTTGGATCCCAGAGCCCCCTGGTCTGGTAGTGCGTGTAGTTCGAAGGGGCAACCGCCAGGATCACGATCTTGTCCACGCCCACCGCCTTGTGCTCGGCGATGGAGACCTCGGGCAAGATTGGCTGGAAGAGGAAACTCAGCTTCTGCCAGTCCTCGTCGGTCACTTGGCGATCGGTGGGCAGAATGCCCGCACTCTGGAAATAGCTCATGCACATCTCCTTCATGAAAACACGAGCTCCCGGGTCTG
Source organism: uncultured Anaerolineales bacterium (assembly GCA_964587335.1). Taxonomy (GTDB): domain Bacteria; phylum Chloroflexota; class Anaerolineae; order UBA3071; family UBA3071; genus UBA3071. Next base: position 6,261 of record CAZPMV010000159.1, on the reverse strand, counting down.
CTCCGGTGTAGAGTATGTGAGTGTGACAATCGATGAACACTTTCAACTACCTCCTTGATTGGACGATTCTTGCGATATGGACGAGACCGGTTTCCCATACACCTCCCGGTCCCGCAGGAGACAACCCACTGGTCCGCCTTTGGCCATCAGCTCCGAGCAACCGCTGCAGGTCACACATACCCGCCGCTTGTCCAGCCGCCCTTCACACAGGAGGTCTCGAGCGAAGTCAGGATAACTGAAGGCCTCCCGCCCCACCCCCACCAGGCCGGCGCGGCCATTCGCCAGGTTATGGGCGCCTGCCTGTCCCAGGAACTGTCGCAGCCACGAGTAGCCGGTACCCACCACCGGCGTCTGAGGGACCGCTCGCTGTATTCGCTCAGCCATCCGAAAGAGGCGGGCCACTCCTTCCAGGGGATGCTCAGGCGCGCTTTGTTTCCCTTCCACGGGCCGATCAAATGGCCGCCCGATCCAGGGGTTGTAGTAGGGAATGCCAGCGGAGATGTTGATGATCTCTGTGCCCCACCCCACCAATGACTTCGCCAGCTTAACGGGCTCGGTAGGGGCGACCGGCCGGTCGCCCCTACGGTGGTTGCCTCGGTCCACCCCCCAGCCGTAGGGATGCGGCAGCCCGTCGTAGACATTGAGCCGGACAGCCAGGTGGAGGTCGTGACCACACTCCTTCTTCATTCGCCTGAGGGTATTGCGCAAGAATCGGGTACGGTTCTCGAAGCTGCCACCGTACCGCCCGGGGCGAGTGAACGCACCCAGCAGTTCCGATGAAAGATAGCCATTACAGCTCTTGACATCTACCAGCCGGAAGCCAACTTCCAGTGCCCGCCGCCCAGCTTGCACAAAGGCGTCCTCAATGTCCTCCAACTCCTCGTCTGTGAGCAGCGGATGGTCTTCATCGACCCCCACTACCCTGTCCAGCAGCGGATGGTGCGAGGCAATGATCGGTTGGCGCAGTGCGGTCGGCCGCGTGAACCGGCCCGAGTGGGTCAACTGGAGCACAATCAGCGGTTCGGTGTCCCACTCCTGGCCATGCCAATCGAGAATTCGCTCCCGCAACCTGCCGAAACTGTGTTGGTTCTGGGCAGTGAGACAGAGCTGATGAGGGTGCGCCCGCCATTCGGGCCGCACTGCCACGGCCTCAATCCAGATGAGACCTGCTCCTCCGCGAGCAAAACGCTCGTAGCGACGGAGGGTCAGTTCACTCGGGGAGCCATCTCCCAGGGCGTCGTGACCTTCCATAGGATGGATCCCCAGCGCATTCGGCGTGCGGAAGGGACCTACCACTACTGGCCTTCGAAGCGGGGTGAGGTCGTCGCTGAAGGCGATGTCGTCTTCCAGGCCCAAAGCCTCCACAGCCTGTTCGAGTTCCCCGAGGTTCTTGTATCTGAATGTCCCGTGGACGGCCATGTGGTTCACGACCTCAGGTCACTGAGTTCCCGGTGGTGATCGGCTCTCGTGCCTCCAGCTTCATCTCTGGGCCGACCTTGCGGATCACCAGATACCTGTGCCATCGCTCTTCGCCCCCAGGCAAAGGTCTCGGATTTCCGAACTGACCGAAGAGTAGGTGCGGCCCTCGGCTCTCCTCTCTTGCCCTGGCAGCCATGAGCACCATCTCTGCCACCTGCAACAGGTTGAAAGTCTCCACAGCATAGGCCAGCCCCTTCTCATCAGCCCGGATGCCGGCTTCTTTCAGGTGCTGCAGGTCCTCCAAACCGGCCTCCAGACCGGCCGGAGTGCGCACCACGCTGGCTTGCAGGTCCATCAGCTCTCCCAACCGCCCCTGCACCTCGCTTGCTGGGAGCGCCTCGGTCTGCCTGTCGGCAGACACGGCGGTATCCAGGCAGCGGAGGAACCGCAGCGCTCCGTCAACATCGACCGATCTCCCCGGCGGGTGCGCTTCTGCCCAAGCCGCAGCCTCCTCCCCAGCGATCCGGCCGAAAACCTGGCCGTCCAGGAGCGCATTGCCACCCGGACGGTTGGCGCCATGCTGTCCTCCGGCAGTCTCACCAGCAGCGAACAGACCCGGCAGAGTGGTGTCTCCGCGCTGGCGGATCCTCACTCCACCCTGGAAGTGCTGTGCTGCGGGGGCCAGTTCCAGGAGATCGCCGCCTCTCAAGTCCACGCCTCGTTCGGCCAGCCAGTCTATGGCCGGCCGGTTGATGGCCTGGAGCCTGGCCAGGGGACTTTCCAGCAACCCATCTCCCGCTAGATCACAACCCTTGACTTCCTGATACCAATTGCTGATCTTGCCCGCGAGGGCCTCGGCGTCCAAACCTGCGGGGTTGTCGCCAAAGCCCATGTATACCTTCCGCCCTGCTGCCCGCTCGTAGTAGACCGCGATGTCGATAACATGGCTGGGCGCCTCGTACGAGACCGGCCAGGAGGCTCCCTTGGAGAAGAGAAGATCGAGGATTCGAGCAGGGGAGGTATCATGGGGCACATACTTCGAAAGGAACTCGTCACCCCGATCATTCACCAGCCTGGGCAACGCACGGAACATGCTGCCTGAGCAGGCCAACCTGGTGCGGATTGAGCTAAGCCCAATCTGGACGAACTCCAGATTCAGTAGCTCCGCGCCAGCTTGGTAGGCAAGGGCGTAACCGTCCCCAGTGCAATCAGCGGGAAAGACGTTTGTGGCGTATACCTGCCCGGCGCCGCCGGTGGCCAGGAGCACCGCGCCGGCAGTCAGCGCCCAGGGCTCTCCCCCTTCTTGTGGCAGGGCCAGAACACCCGCCACCCTGCTGCCACCATCCGCCAGGAGCAACGACACGGCCATTGACCGCTCCACGACCTGGAGGTCTTCCCGTCGCACCTGTCGAATCAGTGCTTCCTCAATGTGGTTGGCCGTGTAGGGCCCGGTGTAGCAGGCCCGAGGATAGTCAGAGCCATCAGTGAGGAACTGATCTACCTGTCCGTCCTGGCGGCGGACAAACGGCACGCCCAGGCTGTCCAGATACTCGAAGGCCCGTGCCGAATCTCGGGCCAGTATCTCGGCAAGATCCTCGTCGGAGACAAAACCGCCCAACCGGAAGATGTCGCCAGCGTGGTAGCGCCAGGCATCAGGCCCTCGAGGCTCGCTGGTCGGCAACGTCGCGTGGAAGGCCATGCGGTCTGAGCAGGCGGTGGCGGTGACTCCGCTCCGGCCCAACTCACCCTTGGTGAGTATCATCACCTTCAGGGCTGGATTGCTCTCGCGGGCCGCCAAGGCAGCCCGCAGGCCTGCCCCGCCTGCTCCTATCACCAGCAGATCGCATCTCTCAACTCTCACCTGCGCCTCTATTCATTCTAATCTATTCATTCCAAGATGGAGGAAGGCACCAGCACTGCCTTCATCGTCTTCCGAAGCTCTACCAACCGCATCGCTCGATTGGCCTCTTCCAGAGGCAAGCGGTGCGTGACCAACTGAGCGAAGGGCTCAGGGTCCTTGTAGACAAGTTCCAGGGCCGACCTCAGGTGGCACGCATCGGATACCCAAATCCCTTGCACATGCAGGTTCTTGCGACCGATATGCTCGAAGGGCTTGATTGGTACCTCTCCACGTGGCTCCCCGTAGCCGACTATGGAGACATGTCCACCGATACGCGCCATCTCCAGTGCCTCCACTGTAGCCATTGGAGAACCGGCTGCCTCGATCACCAGGTCCGCTCCCCTGCCGTCACTCAGCCCCTTGATGACCTCTCTGCGGCTCTCGAGGTCGGTCTCGTCCAAGACCAAGGTCTGCGTGGCCCCTAGTGCAGAGCAGAGGTCCATTCTCCAGCGGGAGCGCGCCGACCCTACTATGACCACTTCGCTCGCTCCCTTTGATCGAGCAAATGCGGTGCAGAAAGCCCCCAGAGGACCGGGACCATAGATCACCACGATATCCCCTACTTCGACCTTCGCTTGCTGGAAGACATGGGCCGCTGTGGCACCAGAGCAGGAAGCAGCCACCAAGACATCCGAGGCGATTCCCTCCGGCGCCAGGAACAGATCGGTGCCCGGTTGAAGAATGACGTGGCTGGAGTAGCAACCGTTCAGGTATGGAGGCTGGTCCGCGGGGCGATGGATGCCATACACCCAGCGGGACGAGCAAAGGGAGGGCTGCAGCAGGACGGTGCAGGCATAACAGCGGCCACAGGTTACTCCGCGGTTCCAGATCACCCTGTCGCCAACTCGCACTCTCCGTCCGTCTGCGGTCCAACACTCGGCGGTCGTCACCTCTGCCACATGGCCGATCCCTTCGTGACCCAGGATCATGGGCAATGGCGTTCTCGGATCCTCACCTCGCCACATGTGTATGTCCGAGCCGCAGACCCCCGATGCCTCCAGTTCGACCAGAATCTGACCTGGCTGTAGCGAGGGTATACTCAGCTCGCGGAGCACCAGTGGCTCGTTGAAACGCGTCATTATCATCTGCCGCGCTGTCGAACCCATCGTCTGTTTCCTCGTTTGGGCCTAAATGGTCAGCGGAACAGCGGAACGGATCAGCCGATGTAGCCGATGCAGCCGAAAGGGATTTGAGTCCGCTCCATCGGCTCAATCGGCTGACTCGCTTCTCCGCTGACTTCCCACGTTGTTTGGGCTTTCAGGAGGCTTCAGGGAAGGATAGGGCTCCGCGAGGGCAAAGAGCCACGCAGATGCTACAACCTTTGCACAGTTCCGCGGTGATCACCGGTAGACCATCCTCCAGCACGATCGCTGTGCAATGACCCGGCTTAGTGCACAGCCCACAGCCGTTGCACAGCTCTGGGTTCAGCACCGGCGCGCCAGGGAGGGGCTCCAGATCGACATTGGCACGGATGTTGCTCAGCGCCAAGCCCACCAGTTCGTCATAGGAGGTGTAGCCCTGCTCCGCCATGAACTCATCCACCCCCCGCACGATCTTGCTAACCACTTCCCATCCGCGCCACATGATCGAGGTGCACGCTGTCGCCAACGTGGCTCCCCACATCATGTACTCCACGGCGTGCCTCCAGGTGTCGATCCCGCCGCCACCGACGATCGGTATTCCTACGGCCTGGGCAGTCTGCGCCAAAGCTGCGTAGCCGATCAGTCGACAGGAGGGGCCACCTAGACTGCCATAACTGGCGCCTTTGAGTTGTGGATAAACCCTGTCGGGGTGATAGATGTCTACCGGCGGCAGAGATAGCTGTGCGCCGGCCAGAGTGATCCCATCCGCTCCTGCCTCCTGGCAAGCTAACGCCACCTCAGTGATGTCCGTGACGTTGGGGGTCAGTTTGCAGACCACAGGGATGCTGACAGCCGACTTTAGCACTGCCGTGATTTCCCGCGCCAGTTCTGGATCCTGCCCGACCAAAGCCCCACCGCCCAGATCAGCCTTTCCGAGCCGTTTGGCAGTCACTGCCAGGTTGGGGCAAATCATGTTTGCTTCGATCAAGTCGGCTCCAGCCTCCTCCATCGCCGTGGCCAGAGTAGCCCACCCATCCAGGTCCTTTCCCTCGTAGGTGATGTTGGTGAAGATCACCAGGGACGTGGCGCGCTTCCCCTCCTCCACCAGGCGCACGCCTTCGTCCAAGTCCAACCGCCGATCATGGCACACGATGCTGCCCACGCGGCGATCGCTGTACATCCGCAGTTGTCCGTAGAAGGGCTGCTTGATGAAAGTCAGCTTGGTGCTCACTGCAGAGGCTCCGGCCCGCTCAGCTTCACGCAACATCTCCACAGTGGCTGTCAAGGGGCTGGAGGCCACCACGAAGGGGTTCTTGAACTGCACACCAGCGAAGTCCATGATTACCAGTCCTCCACGAACAACAGGAAGCTCTCACCCAACATGAGCGCCATCTCCCTCTCACTGAAGGGCGGCAACCCAGTTGCTCCCGCCTCCTCGTTCATCGTCACAAACTTGTTGTACAGATCCTCCAGCGGTACAAAGGAAGGCCAGTCGTTCCCCCAGCAGATCTTGGACAAGGGCACCCCACAGCGCTTGCAGCGGTGCAGAAACTCAAACATCTCCCGCTGCGACCAGAGGTGGTTCGAGGCCAAATCGCACCAGAAGTTGAGATGCTTCACAAGCAGTGCGATGCACTCATTCACCCAGGGCCAGCCAGCGTGACAGACCAGCAGGTGCAGGTCTGGGAAGTGACGCCCTACGTCGTCCAGCAGCCAGGGATGCTCGTACCGCAGCGAGGGATCGGCAGCAGGGCAAAGCCCCATGTGAATCATCACGGGTATCCCCAGCTCATCTGCCTTGGCAAAGATGGGGAAGGCCAAGTCCCTGTCGTCAGGCGAGTACTGGTCAATCCCAGGATA
>CAZPMV010000158.1:0-7734 GCA_964587335.1 uncultured Anaerolineales bacterium | reverse complement strand
TAGGGTGACTGGTTGACCAGCTCCGGCTCGTCCTCCAGCCGCTCGTTGATCTCGACCACGGTCCCGCTGAGCGGCGAGAACAGGTCAGAGGCAGTCTTGACCGACTCGACGACACCGAAGATCTCCATGCACCCAACGTCGCTGCCCGGCTCTGGTAGTTCCACGTAGACCACATCGCCCAATTGCTCCTGGGCGAACGCGGTGACGCCTACCGTCGCCTGCTTGCCTTCCACGCGGACCCACTCGTGCTCCTTGCTGTACTTGAGGTCAGATGGGATGGTCATGATTGTCTTCTCCTTGCGTAGTGTATTTGTCAAAGCGTGATAGGACTCCTCTGAAAACCCAAGATCGTCAGCGGATTGAGCAGATTCTGTTTCATACTCATCCGCTTCATCTGCCTAATCCGCTGATGGCTCTTGGCCTTTTTTCAGTAGAGTCGTGATAGGGTATCGGCTTGATCGGCTCAATCGGCTGATATCAAACAATCGCGTCGATCATGGCCATGATCTGCTCTGGTTTCCAGTTGAAGATCTGCGACGCTTTGTTGGGACAGGCGACGACGCAGGCTCCACAGTTCTGGCATAGCGCAGCGTTGACGATGGCCAAGTTACGCACAGGGTGGATGCTGCGCGCGTCGTAGGGGCAGACCTCGACACACGCCCCGCAGGCCGAGCACAGTTCCTCGACGACGTAGGCCACCGTCGGCTCTTGCGTCATCTCCTCGTGCGAGAAGAGGATGAGCACTTTGGCCGCTGCGCCACTGGCCTGGGCCACCGTCTCGGGTATATCCTTTGGGCCTTGCGCAGCACCTGCCAGGTAGACGCCAGCGGTCAGGCTCTCCACAGGGCGGAGTTTGGGATGCGCCTCGGCGAAGAAGCCGTTGGCGTCGGTTGCAACTCGCAACCGCTGGGCCAGCTTTGCCGTATCGGCGCTGGGCACCATCGGCGTGGCCAGCACGACCAGATCAGCGGCCACCTCGATGGGCTGTCCACTCAATGTATCCACTCCCCAGATCATCACCTTGCCATCTTCAGGGAATAGCCTGGATACCTTGCTCCGCACGTAGAGCACGCGGTGCTTCTGCATAGCCTGATCCACGTACTCCTCGTATCCCCGACCGGCCGAGAGGATGTCGGTGTAGAAGACGTAGGCTTGGCCGTCGGGAACTTGCTCCGTGTACATCGTGGCCTGCTTGGCCACCACCATGCAGCAGATCTTCGAGCAGTAGGGCACGCCGTGTTCGGCGTCACGGGACCCCGCACACTGCACGAACACCACCTCCTTGGGCACTTTTCCATCGGATGGCCGGCGGATCTCGCTGCTTGGGGCCAGCATGGCCTCGAAAGCCAGGGTGTCTATCACGTCGGCTGTCTCCCCACCGCCGTACTCCGGCAGAGCAGTGAGTGGGTAGCGGTCGTAGCCCGTGGCGACAACCATGGCACCGATGTCAAAGGTACAGGGTTCGGGGTTCGAGGTTCGGAGTCCGGAGTCTCGCTCGGAAAACGCCGAACTCTGAACTTCGAACTTCGAACGTACTTTCACCTGAAAGTTGCCTACATACCCAGACACCTCTTCAACCTCGGCTTCCATCAGCACTTGGATGTGCGGATGGCGGATGACCGACTCAATCTTCTGGGCCAGAAGCTCTGGCGCGGCATCGAAGTTGAGGTAGGTGCCGCTGAGTTCCGCCATCTTGCCGCCCAAATGCTTGCTGCGTTCCACCAGCACCACGGGGTAGCCTGCGTCGGCAATGTCCAGCGCAGCCTGCATGCCGGCGATGCCCCCGCCGATGACTAGCGCCCGCTTGGTGATGGGCAGCGCCAGCACGTCCAGTGGCTGGTCTCCCTTCACCTTCTCCACGACGGTCTGGATGATGGCAATGGCCTTGGTCGTGGCCTGGGCCGGATCATCCTGATGCACCCAGGAGCATTGTTCGCGGATGTTGGCGCACTCGCACAGGTAGGAGTTGAGGCCCACCGAGGCCACGGCGCGGCGGAAGGTGGTCTCGTGCATGGCTGGCGAGCAGGCCGCGACCACTACACCGTCGAGTCCCTGTTCTTGGACGCTGTCGCGGATCAGCTTCTGGCCAGGTTCCGAGCAGCAGTACTCGTAGGTGGTGGCCAGCGCGACGCCAGGATAATCCCGCAGTGCCTCCGCCACCGCTTCCACGCCTACAGTGCCGGCGATGTTGTGCCCGCAGTGGCAGACGAAAACGCCGATGCGTCGCAATGTAATCCTCAACGTGTACCAGGTTGTCTACGGGAAGCGCAGGTTCGCGCACGAAAGCGTACAGCACGCACTGATCGACGAACGGCGAAGGACGAAAGACCAACATTCGTCATTCGCCCTTGGTCATTCGTCAGACCACAAGCCTGCGTCCTAGCTAGAAGGTCAGAGTCTCGCCCGTATCTCTTCCAGCGTGACCTTAGCGTCGGGTACGTACACCAGGAAACCGGTCAGCGTCTCGCAGCCGTAGTCATCGCAGTGGGCACAGTTGACCACGCCACGGCCAATGGCGCAGGCTCTGACCGCGCACTCCCCGCAGTGGACGCACAGCCTAGGCCCGTCGCTCAGGCAACCATCGCACCAGACATTGTCAGCGGTGATGGAGGCATTGAACTCCTTGGTCCATTTCTCCGCCACCTGCTGGATGGCTGCCACATCGTTTGCCTGCGTAGCGATGTACGCCAGACATTCGGTGCACACCAAGCCGCAGTAGGCGACCATTTTGTCCATGAACATATCCTTTCTTGGTTTCCAACTCTCCCGTGACAACGGGCGATGGTGTCTCTCTAACCTCGCTCAAACAAAGTCAAATCACTTCGGTTGGCTGAGGCATTCGTCGGGGGGGGCAGAGGAGCGACAAGAGCCGATTGATGCAACAACACTCATCGCCATCAGGGCTGACACAGCGATCGAAAGCTCTTGCTTTCCCATCATCTTCTGTTTCTCCTGATACGGTATTCAGGAGTAGCAGGCCGGGGTGTTTGAATCTCCAAGGCATCACACCGCCTGTTTTCCAGAGGCCTCCCGCTCAAAACCCTCTATCTTCAGCAGGGAGATGGACGAAGGAGGGCTTCTCCTTGTGATCTCTCTGCGGTGAACAGCTTCAACACTTTCGCCGCCGCTCCACTGGCCTGGGCCACGGTCTCGGGGATATCCATGGGGCCTAGCCCCGCACCGGCCAGGAACACGCCAGGCACGCCGCTCTCCACAGGGAGTAACTCCGCGTTAGCGGGAACGTAGAAGCCACTGCCGTCGCCTGCAAGACCCAGCATCTCGGCCAAACGGTCGCTGCCCGCGGCAGGCACCATTGCCGTCGCCAACACCACCATATCGGCAGGAATCTCCACCTGCTGCCCACTGAGCGTGTCCGCACCCCAGACCATCAGCCTGCCATCCTGAGGGACGATCTTCGATACCTTGCCTCGCAGGTAGACCACGCCAGCCTCCTCCGTGGCCCGAGTGACGAATTCCTCGTAACCCTTGCCACCGGCGCGAATATCAATGTAGAAGACGTAAGCATTACCGTCGGGCACGCTGTGCTTGTACAGCATGGCGTGCTTGGCCGTGTACATGCAGCAGATCTTGGAGCAGTAGGGCACGCCCCGTTCCGGATCGCGGGAGCCGCTGCATTGCACGAAAACAATCTCCTTCGGCTCCTGGCCATCGGAGGGGCGGCGTACCTTCCCCGCCGTGGGGCCGGAGGCCGAGAGCAACCGCTCGAAGGCCAGGCCGTCAATGACGTCGGGCAACCGGCCGCCGCCGTATTCAGGCAGCAGAGTCGGCGAAAGGAGATCGTAGCCCGTGGCCAGTACGATGGCGCCGACCCGCTCTTCGAACACCGCCTGCTCCTGCTCGAAGGAGATAGCGCCTGTAGGGCAGACCTGGGCGCAGACGCCGCACTTCGGGCGACGCGGCTTGCCGCTGGCGGTGACTGCTGAGACGCGGCCTGCCTCAATGTCCGCCTTGCTAGTAAGGTAGAGGCAGTGGCTGGCGTCAATGACCGGCTTGTTGGGCACCGCCTGGGGTGAGACGACGTAGATCGCCTTGCGCTGGCCGACTCCCCGCTCGAAGTCGGAGACGACGCGCGTGGGACACTTCTCCTGGCACGCGCCGCAGCCGGTGCAGAGATCCCAGTCCACGTAAGCTGCCTTGCGGCGGATGCGCAGGCGGAAATCGCCGACTGTGCCTTGGACCGCCTCCACCTCGCTGTAAGTGTACATCCGAATGTTCTCGTGGTGGCCGACCTCGACGGTGCGCGGGGTGAAGATACACTGGGCACAGTCCAGCGTGGGGAAGGTCTCCGAAAGCTGGGCCATGTGCCCGCCGATGGAGGGTAGCCTCTCGACCAGCACCACCTCGTAGCCGCTGTTGGCGATGTCCAGCGCAGCCTGGATACCGGCGATTCCAGCCCCGATAATCAAAGCCCTGGTAATCATCGCCTCACATTGTACTTCTCGTTTTGGTTTTACACAACCGACGATGGCCAAGAGACCGTTTCACTATAGCAACACCCAGGAGGGAAACTGTCCAAGGCCTAAAACAGATGGAAAGCAGCGATGATCGGAGCAAACAGGGAAGATACCAGGGACATCACGGTGATGAGCGTGTTAAGGGAAGGGCCGGCCGTATCCTTGAAGGGATCACCGACGGTGTCGCCCACAACGCTGGCCTTGTGCGCGTCAGAGCCAGTACCGCCGTGCTCGCCGGATTCGATGAACTTCTTGGCATTATCCCACAGCCCGCCAGCGTTGGACATCAGCAGGGCGAAAATGATGCCGGTGAAGATGCTCCCTCCCAGGAAGCCACCCAGGGCCTCGGGGCCGAGAACGAAGCCGACCAGGATGGGGAGGAAGATGGCTAGGAAACCCGGCAGCACCAGAGACATCAGTGCGCCCTGGGCGGCGAGGTCCACGCAGGCCGCATAGTCGGGCTTCTCGGTGCCCGCCAGGATGCCAGGATATTCACGGAACTGCCGCCGGATCTCCCCAATCATCTTGAAGGCATTGTCCGTGACAGATAGCATGGTGAGTGCGCTGAACAATGGCGGCGTCACCGCCCCTAGCAGCACGCCCACGATGACCATCGGATCTCGCAAACTGATGCTCAATTCCACGCCCCTTGTCCCTACCACCTCTGCGTAGGCTGCGAAGAGCGTCAGTACGGTGAGGGCAGCAGCGCTGATGGCAAAACCCTTGGTGATGGCCTTGGCTGTGTTGCCGGCCGCGTCGAGCACGTCGGCCGTGTCAATGACCTTCTGCGACATTCCGGCCATTTCGGCGATGCCCCGCGCGTTGTCCACGATGGGGCCGTAAGCGTCGGAGGAAACGATCATGCCACTGACGGACAACATCCCCACAGCGCTGATGCCCACGCCGTAGATGCCACTTAGCCCAGACCACTCTGCCAGGTAGTAGGAGATCAGTGTCGCCAGGGCAATGCCGATGATTGAGGGGACGGTGCTGATCAGTCCGTAGCTGAAACCGGTGATGATGTTGATGGCTGCGCCAGAGCCGGAAACGCGGGCTGTTTCGATCACCGGACGGTTTTCCGAAGAGGTGAAGTAATCGGAAGTGAAGCCAACGACGATGCCTGTGGCGAGCCCGGCCAGCGTGGCCCACAGCACGCCGAGTTTGTAGTCGCCTAGCAACACGACGGCAGTAGTCAGAACGGCCAAGATAGCGCAGGTTATGATCGTCCCTGTGTTGAGCGCCTGGCCCGGCTTGCCGTTCTTGCCCACGCGCACGAAGCGGATGCCGATGAGCGAGGCGACGATGCCCAGCGCGCACAGGACCAGGGGGAATACGGTATACTTGGCTTGCAGAACAGCATCATTTTGGAAGAGTGAGGCGCCCAGCAGCATGACGGCCACAGTGCTGGCCACGTAGCTATCGAAAATGTCCGCTCCCATGCCGGCCACGTCGCCGACGTTATCACCCACGAGATCGGCGATCACCGCCGGGTTGCGGGGGTCATCCTCGGGGATGCCGAGTTCGACCTTGCCCACCAGGTCTGCCGCGATATCGGCTGTCTTGGTGTAGATTCCGCCGCCCGCTTTAGCCAACAAGGCCAGTGTCGAAGCTCCGAAGCTGAAGCCGAGGACAATCTCGGGGTCACCGGTAAGGAGGTAGACCGTGCCCATGCCGATGGCAGCCAGGCCCACCATGGCCAGGCCCATCACCGAGCCAGCATAGAAGGCCACCCTGAAGGACTGGTTGATGCCCTCATTGGCCGCTGCCGCGCTGCGCACGTTGGCGGCCACGGCGACTGACATGCCCATGTACCCAGCGGCGGCGGAGCATACCGCGCCGACCACAAAGGCCAGAGCCATCCCGCCGCCGCGCAGCGGATCAACACTTATCGCCTCCGTGCCCAGATGTTCGATGTCAAAGCTGAACACGATCGCAATGATGATGCCCAGCGCGACCGCGACGAGGGTGAGGGCCAGATAGAGACGACGCAGATAGGACGTCGCTCCCTCTCGAATCCAGGACGCTACCTCCTGAGCTTTCTTGGTTCCGGCATCTTGCCGGTGGACCCAACCATATAGCCAGACTGCTACGGCGACGGAAACGGCGCCGGCAAAGATGGTGACAAGAACCCAGGGCTGAGACGTTGGCATCGTTGTTTCTCCTGTTGTACTGCAATACGCAGAACGTAGTGCGCAAATGCCACTATCACGCAACGCATTTTGCGTTTCACGCTTCGCGTGTCACGGTCTTACATGTTGGCGGAGCGCCACCAGCGGTAGTATTTGGCGCGCAATTCCTCCTGCGATGGCAGAGGAAAGTAGAGAAGCCATTCCGTATTTCCCACGAAGAGGCCGTTCTTCATCATGCGGTATGGAAACGAGGCCGGATGGATGCGGTCAACCATTTTGGTGTGAACGGTCTTGGTGCTCAAATCCACCAGGCACTGACGCAGATGCTCAATGCTGGAATAGGGCAGATCCCGCACAGCGCCGTATTTGGGGTCCTCGGCTAATTCGCCCAGCCGTAGCTCTACGAAACAGATTGCCGGCAGGGAGAGAAGAGTGACGGGATTCTTGACAATGAGCTCGTAGAATTCGCGTGGGCCCAGGGTGCTGACCACGAAGGGGTGTACAGGCGCAATCTCCTGATAGAGATGCAATCCCTCCGAGTCTTCAGGGATTTCTTCGTGCGCTTCCATGCCCAGCACCCGTCCATCGTGGGTCACAAGGTAGAGCCTTTGAATGACATCTAGGGGGATATGCTCCAGCACGCGGTAGACGGAGATGTAGATCGAACGTTTCGGGCTACCATCGTCGTGGGGCACACAACGCCGCATGCCCTCCTCGATGTGCAGGAAGTCGCTCCTGAAATCCGAGGCTATCTCAAAGAAGATGGCCTGCCCGCGTGCTTTCTTCCTGGCGCCAACTGCGTAGTAGACCCCAAACTCCTCGGGCGTCAGCATTGAGGCGATCAGCGCCTCGGGCATCATTGATAGGTACAAATGGATGGTCATAGGTATCTCCTCCCTTTCTTTCCGTAGATGGGGGCTTCCTGTGTATCTGCTGCGCCATCCCAGCCTTTCGAACCCATTATACCACACTTGTCCGGATAGGCAACTGGCACCAACAGCCGCATCTGCACAAAATCACCCAGCGAACTGCTCGCTGTTGATGCTTTGGTGATACCCTGCCGAAAAGATACTTGTACAGCCGGCAAGAAAACTGACCACGAAGACAGAAAGACACCACGTTCCTTTTTG
>CAZPMV010000157.1:3344-7772 GCA_964587335.1 uncultured Anaerolineales bacterium | reverse complement strand
TATGCCCGCACGATCTTGACCTGCTCATCGGAGCCGCCCGCCGCTTAGGGCCCAACAGGTCGTGCGTTTCCGCCTGTCGGTCGGTTGCTGCTTGCGACGCTTGAACGCTGCGCCGGGGATCGGGCCTCAACCTTTCGGACTGCCCTTTGCCTTTGATCCCGCCCCATGGTGGGCTTTGCGCCTTGCCGCCACCGTCGTCTAAACCGACCGGCAAGGCTCCCGCTTCAGCGGGCTATGATCCCTCCCCATTTCTGAGCGTGCGATCACGCTTTTCTGGAAAATCCACCGAGTGCAGACAGCCGCGCTGGCGCAGCTTTCTCATGTCGGCCTCGCTCACGTAGGTGCGCACAAGATCAGCCACTGCCTTGATGCGTTTGTTCATCCGCGCAGCCTTGATGGTGCTCTTGTCCGGCTCGGGCGCGCGCCATTGCGCCAGTTTAGCCGCGTCGCGCATGATCTTCACGACGTCACCTCCCGCAGATGCAGCGCCACGGCCCGCAAGCCCACGCGCTGGTGCATGTCGTTGAAATCCTCGACCTCCACAGGCTGCGTCCACACATGGCCGGTCCCGGAGGCATAAAACGCACCCGCGCCCTTGCCGTGCAGGTGCTCTTGCGGCCTGTCGTGATCCGCCACGATGATGCTGCCGTTGATCCGGCATGCTACCTTGGCCACGTTGGCCGCAGAGAAGGCGCTGAACACCGTTGCTGGCCGCCCCAGAAGCCGCAGTGCAGCGCGCACCGTCAGCGCTGTCGCCAGGCCCTCACACACCCATGTCTCGCGCCCCGTGGCGATCCTGTGCGCCGCACCGGACATCCGCCCGCGATAGATGTTCTTCTTGCTGCCGTCCGGGCCGATGATCTGCACGGTTGTGATCTGCTGTGCGATCCGGCCTGGCACGATCAGCCAAGGTCCTGCGCCTTCGGGCAGTGCGCGCATAATTGACCGGCCCAGCGGATGATCCGGGATCAAGGGGCGCAAATCATCCAGCACCAGCCCGACCTCGTCGGCGAACCCCTTTTTTGCCAAATACGCATGCGGCCTGAGCGTTGCGGCGCGCACAATGTCGCCGCAGATGCGCGCAACCTCAGCCTGTTCCTGCGCCTGGCAACGCTCGGCCTTCATATCCCGCTTGGGCTTGGTGACGTTGGCCTTGTCCGCAGGACCCACCGCAGAAAAACGCCTGTGCTGGCCTGTGACATGGTTCCACGCAATGCCAGTCTTGGCGTCAGCGTTGATCATCACCCGACCTGAGCCGTTGCTTGGGCTCTTGCCCTCAACCGGACACGGCACCCAGCGGCCAGTCTTGGTGCGCGCAGGCGGGATTATGCCCACGGCAGCGCAAGCTGACAGCATGGCGTCGTGCAGGCTCATGCCGACCTCCGCTTGCTGGTCTTGCGAAAGCGCCGGATTTCTCGCTCAACCAGCGCGTCGGCATGCAAATCAGTCGCCAAATTGATCGGTGCGTGAAACCACCCGGCAGGCAGATTGTTGTTGGGATAGACGCCTCGGAACACACCGTATGCCCAACGGCGTGCGTGCTCCTCGCCCTTACGCGTGCTGGTCGTCGTGTATCGCAGCGCAGCGTCCCATACGCGGCGCGGCTCGCTCAGGCACTCTGCCCGCAATCCGTCGCGGGGCTGCATTGCCGCCGCAGCGATATCAAAGGCTTGCAGATCGCCGTCTTTGACCACCACGTTGGAGCGGGCAGGCTTTTCCCATCCGCAGGCCATGCAGGTATTACCACGCAGCGCCCCGCTGCACTCTGGGCAAACCACCTTTTCGCGGGTCTGTTGATTGCGCTGACGCGGCTTGCTGTCGAGCTTTTCGGATGTGTCCAGATCGCCCGCGCCGTGCTCCCAGACATCGTACACGTCCAGCGCGAACCTTTCGACATTACCGGAGTGGTCAAGCCAAAGTGCCTTGTCTTTGCCGCTTTCGGCATGGGGGCGCATCACACGGCCCATTTCCTGCATGTGGCTGCTCAGGCTCTTGCGATAGGGCTTGCAGGAGATGCCGATCCGCACATCGGGCACGTCAAACCCGCGCGTCAGCACCCCACAAGATACCAATCCGGTGATGAAACTGTCGGAGCGTCGAAACTCACCAATCTTCTCGCGCCGCTCATCATCGGAGCGATCCATGTAGCTAACCTGCTGGAAATTGTAGCCCGCCGCCGCAAAGGACGCGCACAACTCGCGGCCATGCTCGACCGTGGGACTGAACACGACCGTTTTGACCGGCCCGCCGAAATGAGCGTGTGTCTTTGTCTCCCATTCTGACACCACGTCGCCGATGATCGCGATCCCGGCGCGGGTTGCACTGTCGTCGGAAAACTCACCGTGGCTGTTCAGTCCAAGTGCTGCATCCTCTGGCGACTTGGCCACATACATCGTCGGCTCAATCAGGTGGCCAGCCTTGATCAGTGCGCGCGTGGGGATGACGTTGACGATGCCGTCCCAGTCACGTCCCATGCCTTTGGTAAACGGCGTCGCACTCAGCCCAATGACCACGGCCTGGCGGTTGGCTTGAATGAAATCGCGCGTGGCCTTGTAGCAGACATGGCACTCATCCACGATAATAAGATCAGGACTGCGCGGCAGGCTGCGCCGGGCCAGCGTCTGCGCGCTGCATACTTGCACGTTTTCGCGCGGGGCCCATCGCGGGTGATCGCCCTGCACCACGCCGTGTGGAATGCCGTACTCATCAAACACCGCGCTGGTCTGATCCACGAGCGCCAGTCGGTCGACAATGAACAGGGTGTAGCTGCCTTTTGCCGCCGCCTCGCGCAGCATATGTGCCGATGTGAGCGTCTTGCCCGCACCTGTGGTGGCGCACAGGATCTGCCGCCGCAACTTGCGCCGCAGACCGTCACGCAGCGCCTCGACCGCTTCAGCCTGATAGCCACGCAGGCAAATTTCCTTGGCATGTGCTTTCTGGAAGAAATCATACATGGCGGGCCATCACCTCCGTGTATGCGTCACGCTCAGCCGCGGCGCGGTCCTGTCCACCGCAAATCTCGCGGATCGCGGCCCGTTCCTCAAAGTCATCCACCTGAGGCCATACCTCGCGCATCAAGCGCTGCCGCACTGCCGGATCGCGCAGCCATTGCAGTGCGGGCTCGCGCAATCGCCCCCGGCGCAGGCGCAGGGTCCATCCGTCCCGGATCACCTCGCCGCCATGCGCGCGTATGCGGTCCAGAATGGGGGTCACAGCGGGATCACCTGGTTTTCGAGCATGACGCGCAGCTTCTTGATCTCTGCATCCAGGATGTTGATCCGCCGCTGCTGCCGGGCATTCTTTGCCTGTTCCTCAGCCAAGCGGCCTTTCGCGGTATCGCGCTGACGCTGCGCATTTCCCAAAGCGCGTCCCATGTCGCTCTCGCCGGTCACCTCTTGCCATTTGGCTTTGAAGTCATTGCGTTCAGCTTCGGCTACCTTGCGCTTTGCTTTCTCATCGGCCAGCGCGATCCGCACCTCAATCAGTGCATCCTCAAGACCTTCGTGGGTGTATCGCGCCAGCTCCTTGCGCTCTGCGGCGTAAGGATCGGGCATCTCCAGCACCGGGTCAGGTGCGATTGCTTGTTGCGCGGCCGCATCAGCCTCTGCCTTGGCCCTCGCTGCATCATTGACCCGCGCCTGCGCCACCTTGCGCTCGTCATCATTGCGGGCAGCTGCGGCAGCTTTGCGCGCTGCTTGTTCGTCGGCCTCGGCTTTTTGCCTGTCCAGCCGCGCTTGCGCCGCGCGCGTTTCACGCTCTGCTCTCTCGGCCTCCTCACGGGTGCGGCGGTCCTGACGCAGGCGATCCTCTTCGCGCTCCGCCTCGAGTTTCTTCCACTGCTTGTGCAATCCGCGCGGTGTGCGGGCGTTGCAAGTGGCGCGGGCTTCAGCCAGCTGATCGGCATTGCCCGCAGCCCACATGGCGGCGAGGCGTTCATGGTTCTCAACAGCCCCTGAGGACAAATGTGCACTGGCAAGTTGCCAGAGCACATTTTCGTGAACCCATTGGCCGAACTCTCTGTCGCCCGCAAACAACGCGCGCCCTGCATTCAGCGCCGCACCGTAGGCAAGCCAGCCATCAAAAGCGTCAGCCTCCCCGCGAGACACACTGTCAAGAGCGGCCTTGGCGTCGCCAGCCAGAGCGGCAAGCCGGACGGCGTTTTCATTGTGGCCCATGTCATTCATGAAAAGTTCCTCCCGGTCTGTCTCTCTTTTTGGGATTGAACATCGGCCCGAGGCCTCGGCCTGCGCGCGACCGCGTGCGCACATGCCAACCGCGCGCAGGCGAGATCCCACAGCGCTGCCGCATCGGCCTGATTGTCGTCGTGGGGCTCCCAGCCGCGCGCCCGGCACTCGGCAAGGATCGCGGCCTTCTTGTCGTCGCGCTTCATCTTGCCGGAGCCGGTGAAGTGCTTGGCGACGGTCTGGG
>CAZPMV010000157.1:0-3244 GCA_964587335.1 uncultured Anaerolineales bacterium | reverse complement strand
CGGTCGTCAAGGATGCCCTTGATGTTCGAGCGATGGACGCCGGTGGCCTCCGAGATCGTCTGCGCCGTGTCCTCAGCGTTCGCGATGTCAGACAGCAGCTGCTCTAGCGAGATGCTGAAGTTGTTCTGGTTTTTGGGGTAGCTCATTCCTGTGGTCCTTATTCCGGATTGGGCGAAAGTTGGGTTTCAATGGCAGCAGAGCCGCTCACGGACGCACGGTGTTTTCATTTAAAGACTTCACTTCGACGCAAATTTAGGGATGTGTTGACAGCGCACGCCCGATCATTGTGACGTCTTTCCAGAGGCTTGATCTTGAGCAGAAAGTGGAAAGAAATCTGCTGGCTCAAGGTTGATGCCAGCGGATAAAGCGCACACAAGGACATGGGCTTTTCGTGTGTCCGGAATGGAGCCACGAGAGGCCCATCCCGAAATGGTTGATGCCGGTATGCGGACAGCTCGGGACATGGCGCGTAGGCCCCCGAATTGTTTGATGATGTTTTGAACGTAGGTCATGCGTACACTTGTCCGCTGTTTGCGAACGCTTTGTCAAGGTGCACATTCGCAAAACGCGTGCGGACTTTATGGGTTGAAATTGCGATAGTGGTCAGATGGAACAAAAAATAACGACAGCGCAAAGACTTAAGGCAATTCGTGAGCGATCAGGGCTCTCGATACGCGCCATGGCGAAACTGGTTGGCAAATCGACCTCGGGATATAACCACTATGAAAGCCCCGACCGGTTCAAAGACGAGTTTCTTCCCCTCAAGGAAGCAGAAGCCTTTGCAGACGCACTGACCAACTATGGCATCGTGCGCTCTGAGATCTTAGAGCTTGCCGGTGTTGAACGCCGAGAAGATCAGCAAGATGCAACCAACGACCTTGTTGCGATCCTTGACATCAGCGCATCAGCAGGCGACGGCGCAGTGGTTTATGGCGAAGACGTAGTTGCAAGGCTCGCTTTTCCACCAGGATATTTATCAAGACTTACAACGGCTTCACCAAAAAACCTACGTATCATTACTGTCAAAGGCGACAGCATGAACCCGACACTCAGTGATGACGACGTTGTCATGGTCGATGTCTCCAAGGGTGACCTGAGCTTTGACGGTATTTTTGTCATTCGCGACAATGGCGAGGCGCTCTTGGTCAAACGTATAGGGCGCGCCTCACAAGCCGGTTGGGTAACGATAATTTCTGATAATCGCAAAATGTACCCATCAGTCGAGCGGTCACTTGCCGACATCGAAGTTGTTGGTCGCGTCATCTGGGCTGCAGGTAAAATTTAGTACAGCCCCAGCCTCTCAAGATCCCAGCAAATCAGCCTATAGATTGCATGTGCACGGCACTACGTTCGCAAGGCCGTGCGCAAGTGTTCGCTTTTTGCGATTGACACAGTGTCCGCTTTTTGCGAACTTCCTCCCAGTACAATGGAGGATCACATGTTCCCGATCATTTCTAAATCCAAAAGCGCTGGCATATCCCAATGGTGCGTCAACTGGCGTGCTGTCGGCGACATTGCTGGCGACGTGATCGGTGCGGCTTCTCTCTTTGCAACAGGTTACATTCTTCTGCTGGCCGGTCACGGCTTTGGCCTGAACTGATCTGTAATTAGGAAAGTTCAGCCATGATCCGGCAGCCAACATCCATTTCTCAACTTTATGCCTGGCATCGCGCCGCGCTGGCCGGGCACGCACCACCGGTCCATGAAGGAAATCCGCACTGCGGGTGGTATCGCACCAGGCTGGTCAAGGGCGGTCCCTTCGTCCCAGCGTCGATCTCCATCCAGCGTGATGTGGACGCGAACGGCGAGCTGGCCAGCGACGAACGCCTTGTCTGCGAGGTGAACGGCGAGCGCCGCGATCCCGCCCGAGCGTGGCTGTCGATCTGCAAGAACCCGATCAGCCGCGCCGAATACCTCGACCTCCAAGACCTACAGCGTCGCCATCCCGAGATGGCGGCGACCCATGCACCGATCCGGCTGCGCGCGGGTCAAATCAGACCATGAAAGGGAACTGAATGTTTGTATCTGTCAAATTCCAACCGCGGGACAGTCGCACCTACACCTACACCTATGAGGGCGCGCAGCCGCTCCACCCCGGGGACATGGTGAAGGTCGACAGCAAGGACGGAACCAAAACCGTCAGCGTCGTAGCGGTCGATGTCCCGAAGCCGCCATTCGCCTGCAAGCCGATCGTTGCCGTTCTGTCCGAAGGGGGGCTGTGAATATGGACGATTTTATCCCTGCTGCAGTGGGCCACAACAAGGGGCCGATGTTCGACGCAGATGTGGTCGACGCATTTGTCAAAGAGGCGACCGAGATCGCGGACGCGGCCAGCGAGTGGGCAGGCGTCAAGATCGCGAGTGACACCAAGGCGGGCGAGCTGAAGGACTTCCTCGATACTGCGCGGGCAAAGCTCAAGGAGATCGAGGATCGCCGTAAGGTCGAAAAGCAGCCGTTTCTTGATGCTGAGCGCGATGTAGACACGGTCTTCAACCGCGTGAAGGACATCATCGAAAAGGCTGGCAAGATCGCGAAGGCCCCGCTCGAAACCTACCTCAAAGAGCAGCAGCGGATCGCGGACGAACGACGCCGCGCCGAGCAGGAAGCCGCGCGCAAGGCCGCCGAGGAGGCCGAGCGCGAGCGCATGATCGCCGAGCGCAACCGCAATGCCGCAGCGATCCTCGAGGCGGAGGAGAAGGCCAAGGAGGCCGCTGAGGCAGCCAAGGCGGCGGCGGCCCCAGCCCGAGCCAAAGTCAGCTCCGCCACTGGCACCGGATCCAATCGGACCGGCCTGCGCACCCACCGCTCCGCCCAGATCACAAACATCAATCAGGCGATGCTGCACTACCGCGGCCACGCCGATCTGGCCGAGTGCATCACACGCCTCGCCAATGCCGACATTCGCGCGGCCAAGGGCGCAAAGATCACCATCCCTGGCATCGACATCATTGAGGAGCAAAAGCTGTGAGCACCGCTATCGAGAAGATCAAAACCAAGCCGCTGACGCAGGTGACCAACGTCAAGGAGCTGCTTTGGAACGACGCCGCCAAGACCCAGCTGCAGCAAGTCGCGGCGGCCCACATGAAGCCCGAGCGCATGATGCGGCTGATGGCGAACGCGATCCGGACCACGCCGAAGCTGGGCGAATGCGACCCCATGAGCCTGCTGGGTGGGTTGATGACCTGTGCCGGGCTGGGGTTGGAGCCGAACACGATCATGGGCCACGCCTATCTGATCCCGTTCA
>CAZPMV010000156.1:4272-7791 GCA_964587335.1 uncultured Anaerolineales bacterium | reverse complement strand
AGATTGCCCAATTATACCACATGTGCGGGAAGTTGTTCTTTTACGAGCCCTAAGGTTTCTTACGTCATGCTGAGTCAGCCCAGCGCGCCCGCTTGTCGTCACCCTCGAGCTTCTGTTGCACATACGGAATGAGCCCGCCGGCTGTCAGGATGTCCATGACCTCCGGAGAGAGCGGAGGGAAGGGATGCTTGGCCCGCGGCGTGGCCACCCCACCGGCAGCGAAGTCGATGGTCAGTTCCTCGCCCGGCTCTACACTGTCGGCAGCGTCGCACTGTGCGATAGGCAACCCCTGGTTTATGCAATTGCGGAAGTAGATGCGGGCGAAGGACTTGGCAACGATGGCCGCCACGCCAGCTTCTTTCAGGCAGACGACTGCCTGTTCTCGCGAACTGCCGCAGCCAAAGTTGCGCCCGGCAACGATGATGTCGCCGGGTCGTACGTTCTCGACAAAGTCAGGGTCCAGGTCCTCCAGCGCGTGCTGCGCCATCTCCTTCGGATCGGAGATGCTGTAGGTGTACTTGCCGGGGAATATGACATCTGTGTTGACGTCGTCGCCGTACTTCCACACACGGCCAGTGATTACGGCTTCCATGTCTACGCCTCCCTCGGATCAGCTATGACGCCGGCCAGCGCCGAAGCAGCCGCCGTCGCTGGGCTAGCCAGATAGATCTCCGCCTCCTTGCAGCCCATGCGCCCCTTAAAGTTGCGATTGGCAGTGCTGATGGTCACCTCGCCAGGGGCCATGCAGCCCTGATGCGCACCCAGGCATGGCCCGCAGCCCGGATTGAGCACCGTAGCTCCCGCAGAGACCAGGTCGGCGATCACACCAGATTGCAGCGCGTCCAGAAGTGTTTCCCGTGAGGCGGGCAAGACCAGCAGCCGCACCCCAGGCGCGATGTGCCGGCCGCGCAGAATCTCGGCCGCCACCTGCAGATCCTCCAGACGGCCGTTGGTGCAAGTCCCGATGAGCGCCTGATCGATCCTCGTGCCTACCACATCCGTCACGCCTACCACGTTGTCCACGCGGTGTGGCCTCGCCACCTGCGGGGCCAAAGCTGTCACGTCGTATTGGATGACGCGCTCATAGGCCGCGTCGGCATCGGGATGCACTTCCACATAGGGCAGGTGGACACGGTCTTGCAGCCACCGCCGGGTCTTACCGTCGGGCAGCACCACACCGTTCTTCGCCCCCATCTCAGCAGCCATGTTGCAGAGCACCATACGGCTGGCGATGCTCATGTCGCGCACCGTTTCGCCGCTGAACTCCACAGATCGGTAGTCGGCGCCATCCGCCCCCAGATCGCCGATGATGTACAGGATCACGTCCTTGGCAGACAGGCTCGGCGGCAGCGAGCCACTGATCACGATGCGGAAGCTCTGCGGGACGCGCAGCCAGATTTCGCCTGTGGCCATCACCGCTGCCGCCTCGGTACGCCCTATTCCTGCGGAGAAGGCACCGAAGGCACCGTGGGTGGTGGTGTGCGAGTCGCTGCCCACGATGAGCGCACCGGGCCAGGCGTGTCCCTTCTCCGGCAACACCTGGTGGCAGATGCCCTCGCCCACATCGTAGAAGGCAGTGATGCCTTGCTGGCGCACAAAGGCTCGTATCTCTTTGTGGTTTCGAGCGGTGGTTTCGTTGGCCGCCGGCGCCACATGGTCCAGCACGACGACGCTTATCGCCGGATCGGCCAGATGCTGCACACCAATGCGGGCGAACTTCCGGGCGATGGCCGCCGTGTTGTCGTGGGTCAGCAATTTGTCGGGACGCACGGTGACGATCTGGCCAGGAACGACATGACTCAGATTGGCCTTGCGCGCCAAGACTTTCTGTGCAAAAGTGAATGCCATGTTTCCTCCCCTTCACTCCATAGAAAATGGGCGACACCCACCGCGCGTAGCGCCGTGCAGCGCAAACGGTGGTCAGCGTCACCCAGTATAGCCCAAGGGACAGCAGAAATCAACTTGAGGACGAGAACAGGAGATACGTCACTGTCAGCCGGGGCCGCAAGGATCCGTGAGGATTCTCTGCTGAAGCCAGATTGTAGCGCATCTCTTCACTTCCCTGGGACCACAGCAAAACGCCCCAATTCGTCTCCGGCGCATCCAGCCACGTGTGTACCGCTTCGCTCACGTCCCAGGTGTACCATGCCTGGTCATCGCTCAGCGCAGCTACGGCCACAACTGCACTAGCGTAGTCACTACCATCTCCTTCACAGCCGTTCTGCGCCCACGGCTCACCGTCGTCGGCCAAGAGCCAGGTGGCCTCAGTTTCCGACCAGGGACGCTGCAAACCGTAGGCCTGCGTGAGCAACGGCTGAGCCGTTGTCCGCTGCACGGTGAACAGGCTCAACGTGGCTGCCAGCAGCTCGGCACGCTCCGGCAGGTCCGGAAGCTCGAAACGCAGTAGCGTTTTCATCGTTCCCGCTCCTCCTAGCGAGACCACTGAAGCCCCACCAAAGTTGAGCGTTTCGCCCGAACGGCTCAGGTAAGTGTCCTGCGCACCGTCGTAGCCAGCCAGGCCCGGCTGCAGGACGATGCTCCTCACCTCGGGTGTCGGCGTCACCGTCACCGATGGCGTGACCGTCGGCGTGGGCGTGGGCCAGGAAGTGGAATCTAACACCAGTCGCCCCCACTCCACGGAGGGGTCATTGGTAGAGTCCCCCTCCCAGATGAGGTAGCTTTCCCAGTCACCGCCGTCATCGTCGTCGTGCAACCCCAGAGTGAACCCAAGTATCCGCCCAACCTCCAGCAGTGCCTCACCGAGTTGCTCCGAGGGCACAGCCACCTCAATGTCGAAACCTCCGGTGAGAAAGCGCAATCCCATCTGCAGCCCCGGCGGGCGCGTTCGGCCATAATCAGTGAAGCGGCGATCCACGGCCACTGTGAGCTGATGGTCATCCGGCCCCCAGCCCTGAGCATCGTTGGCCCCGTCCAGGCCCAACTCCACGCTATCGTCCCGCCAGATGTCGTCGCTGTCGGCGGACAGGATGTCATCGTTCACGTGGATGGCAAAGTAGACCGTCTGGTCGTCCCAGGCGCTGCGCAACGTGGCGCTGGAATCGACGGGGGAGGGCGTATAGCGCCAGTGAACGTAGTCAGCCGTGGTGGCATCCAGCGTGATCGTCCCCAGGGAAGCCCAATCGTCCAGATCGCCGTCTACGGTCAGCGGCGAGAGTAGCCGGTAGCTGGTGATGGAGCGTGGCGTCCGCGTCGGCGTGGGGCTGATCGCGGCCGTTGGAGTTGCTGTGATCGTTGGAGTACGGCTGGGTGTCGATGTGGAAGTGCCGGTCGGCGTGTGCGTCGGCGTCGCCGTCGGACGCCTCGTCCACGTCGGTGTAGCCGTGGGAGTGCGCGTCGGCGTAGGCGTATGGGTTGGCGTGGGCGTGTGCGTTGACGTGGGGGTCGGTGTGGGTGAGCGGATCCCGTAGGTCACGACCAGCTTGGGTCGCAGAGTCTCGAACTCGCTCTCAGAAGAAGCGAGATTCACCTGCACCGAGCGATCCTCGCCCCCCTCCAACA
>CAZPMV010000156.1:0-4172 GCA_964587335.1 uncultured Anaerolineales bacterium | reverse complement strand
TCATTGGAACGGGAGCCAATGTACAAATGAAGCCGGGCTTCGTACATCAGGGCATCCGGCGGGAGGCTGCTCAGATCGAAACGCAGCAAGCCACGCATCACACCCTGAGCGCGCACTGCCAAGTCTCGCTCCTCCCCGAAGTTGCCGCCCGGCGTCCAGCGGCTGATGTAGGTATCGGACGCTCCTTCGTAACTGCCCGCCACATTCTGCAGGCTCACCGTGGCCGGCGTCGCCGTGGGCGTGGGCGAAGGGGTGTCCGTCGGCGTCGGCGTGTTGGTGGGAGTGGGGGTAGACGTTGGCGTCTCCGTTGGCGTAGGCGTGATGGTCGGCGTAGCCGTGTCCGTCGGGGTGGGCGTGAAGGTAGCCATAGGAGAGGTTGTCGGTGTGAGCGTGCCTGTTGGCGTGGTTGTCGGAGTGGTACTCGCCGTGGCGGCGCCTGTCGGCCAGGGAGTCCAGGTCGGCGTAGCCGTCCTCGTGCCTGTAGGCGTCGCCGTGGCCGGCCCCATCAGTTCCAGCACCAGCTTGGCGCGAAGGGAAACGTCGCCGAACTGCGCGCTGGCGAACTCGTACTGCACACCAGCATGGCTGAAGCCCCTCACGATCACACCCTGGTTGCGCGAAGGGTCATCCCGCCAGCGGTTGACCAGGCTAGTTATGTCCAGCTCCACCCACCGCTCCAATCGGGGAACCCAGACCGCATCACTGTAGGTGGCTGCCCGATCGGTAGCCGTATCCCGAGCCCCAGGGGCTCCCCACGGCTGGCCGTCGCTGGCTTGCTCCCAAGTGGCCTCGCTCTCTGCCCAGGAGCGATACAACTCGTAGATCCGTGGATAGAAGCCAACCTCGGTGGTGCGATCCAGGGCATAGAGCGCCAGCGTGGCTCGGCGGATGGTGCTGTCCATAGGGACCGAGGATACATCGAAACGAATCAGACCCGCCTCCTCTGACCGCGAACGCACCCTGATGGTGGACGTCTGGCCGAAGTTGCCGGTCGGCTCCCAGGAGTGGATGAAGGTGTCCGTGGCGCCCAGATAGCCGTTTGTGCCATGCTGCAGGGTCATCGTCCACTGCGGCCGCGGCGTGGGCGTCACGGTCGCCGGAGGCGTGAAGGAGGGCAGCGGCGTCGTGGGCGTCGGTGTGACCGCGGACAGCGCGCGGGAGATCTGCACGAAGTGAAAGTGCTCGTCACCGTCGTCGCGGCTCCAGAGTCGGAAATCAGCGTCGCCTGCCTGGCCGTTGCCGAAGCGGGCGCCGTCCAGCAGGAAGGTCTGGCGCAGCCACTGGCCGCTATCGGTCTTGTGGATCACGCCGCCGCTGCGGTAAACCTCGTCCCAGGCATCGTACTGCAACTCCCAGGTGTCGGCGCCGTGATCGTAGTACACGACGGTCAGGGTGATCATCTCGCCAGGGACAACGTCGTGCAGATAACCGTCGTCCACGTCGAAGATCATATAGGGATTGCCCGAGTCCTCGTCGGTGCGGCGAGTGTAGCGTCCTTCTTTGTGTTCGCTGACACTCCATTCTGGCACCGTGCGGCCACCCGGCGCATCATATTTCTGGTAGAGCCAGAAATCGTAATTGCCCAGTTGCGGATATAGGTACGGCCCCTCCCGTTCCGTCTCCCGCAGGGCCACCCAGACGCTGGGTGTGTCCTCCAGCGTGCGTCCCAGGTGATCGTTGGCAAAGCGGAGGATGGGCCAGCGGACCTGGTCCGTGACAATGCCAGAGTCCAGCGCCATGTAGTCAGGGTGCTTGTTCAGGCCGTTGTAAATGCCCCACAGCGTGCTCTCCTCATCGGGCATCGAGTTGTATTGAGCGTCGTAGCCCTCCCAGCCCAGAGCCACCTGAGCTCCCCACTTGAACATGGGGTCATACTCGTACGTGCCATCGCGGACAGCAGCACCACTGTCGGGCTTCAGGCCGTTGTGCTTCAGGCCGATCCCCTGGGCCGCGGCGTGGTCGGTGAACTTGGCGCGCTCGCTGTGCTTCAGGTAGGCAGGTGCGAACTGCAGGAGAAGCGGCGTGTGCGAAAAGGCCTGCCCGTAGAAATCGGTAATGCGGTTCACCGTCGCCACCCACATGTCGGAACTGAGCCCGGCCTGCTGCAAGCAGGGAGCGCAGTTGATGGGGTAGGTGTCACTGTTTTCGGCCGGCCAGGTCTCGCCGTACATTCCTGCGCCGATGCCGATCCAGGCGATGCGGGGATCGCCGTCATAGCGAGAGGCCACGGCGCGCACGAAGTCATTGTAATGAGCCAAGTAGGTTTCGTGCCAGTAGCGCGGAATGACCCAATCGTCATCGTAGTCCTGATCACAGATAACCCGGGTTTCGGGCTCGATCGTGGAGAGCCACGCCGGCACCGCGTCGCCTCCGCTATAGTAGCCATTGTAGACTGTGAAGGAGACACCGGTTGGCTTGCCGAGAGCAGCCTCGGCCTCCAGCCACCTATCAATAAGGTCCCAGCGGTATTCATCCTGGTGTGGCTCCAGGTGTCTCCAGTTGAAAACGTAATTACTACCAACAATGGGGTATTCAGCGGGGTCAAGGTGGCGGAAGTCGTTGAAAACGTAGATGCCGGGCCAGGGTGCGCTGGGCAGCCGCCCCACAGGACGCGGCCCATCTGCCGGCGCCGCAACCGCTGCAGCGTGGCTTCCCAGGGGGGGCAAGATGCAAGAACCGGCCACAAGCAGCAAGGCAGCCGTGACCACCAAGGCAGCGAGCGCGCATCGTCCCCGAAACGATGGAGCACGCCCCCCCACGGTGCGTCGCGGAGGGCCTGCCCGCGGCTCGGCAGGCGGGCCTCCCGTCTCGTCCCCTGTGTTGAACGCTGCAGGATGGTTCTCACTGTTCATCATGATAATCATAACTCACCCTCGGCCACGGCTATGGCCATGATCGTGCCCATCACACCCAGCAGGGGGCCCTCTCGCAATGGCGGTTCAACACGAGCGAAGAACCAGTCGGCGAAGGCGCGAGGGACCAGGGGGATGGAAAAGCGCCGCGTCACAGGCAAGCGAGCTCCGGCCTGAAACAGTCCCTGCCCCCGCAGATGGCGGATCCTCAGGCCGGCGCGTCGCAAGAACCTCTTGAAGGTTTTCGTGCTGTAGTACCAGGCGATCTGTGGTCCCCCAGGCGATCTGTTCAGTCGCAGAGCGCGAGCCAACGCCACCGGCAGGTCAGCCAGCGCGTTGATGCGCCACTTGTTGGTGATGCTAAGGGCCGCCTCCCCACCGGGGCACATCACACGAGCAGCCTCCGCGATGGCGCGTTGAGGGTCGGGCACATGCATCAGCATTTCCATGCAGGAGACGATGTCGAAAGCCCCGCTGCGGAAAGGCAACCGCTCGGCATCCCCTTGAACAAACGAGGCCACAGCGCCAGCCTGCTGCGCCCGCTGCCGTGCCACCGACAACATCTCAGCAGAGATGTCCGTGGCGGTGACTTGGCCTCGTTCCAGGGCAAAAGGGATAGCGAAACGGCCCTTGCCCGTGCCCACATCTAACACCAGCGCTCCCTGCCAGTCGAATTGCTGGACAACCCACTCCAACTGCTCCCGAAAGTGAGCGAAGTGAGGGTCTCGCTCGTCCTCTGGGTTCCACCAGCGGGCGACCGTGCCCGGATCTCGGAAGTAGCGCTTCACTGCGTTCATTATGTGCACTACACCCTCTGCCCTATCAGCAACGGTAGCCCTGCCCCGCTCCAGCCGATCAATGCCTGCTGACCACCACGGGCAGGTAGACGTGCCAGTCCAGCACAGGCGTTGACGTCGGCGTAGAAGTGGGTGTGGCGGTGGGTAGAGCGTAGTCGCCGAAATGGACGGGCAGCGACTGATTGGCGTTGAGATAGACCGCGATCTCGCCAATGGTGGTCGAACCGTAGCCTGGCGGGTCGGTCTCGCTGACGAAATACAGGCCGGGCTGCAGCTTGGTGAAAACGTACATACCATCGGCTTGCGTCACCCAGAAACCCAGCAGCACATGGTTGGCATTCTTGAGTCGGATCTCCGCTCCAGCCAACGGCGGCTCTCCGGTCTCTCTCTCGCCATCCTGGTCCAGATCGTTCCACACCTCTCCGTAGATGATGCCCTGGCTGGGGGTTGCCGTCGGCGTGCCCGTGGGCGATGGCTTAGGAGTCGATGTTGGTGTGGCCGTCGGCGTCCGAGTGGGCGTGTG
>CAZPMV010000155.1:5818-7805 GCA_964587335.1 uncultured Anaerolineales bacterium | reverse complement strand
CAATCTCGTCCAGGCCCAGCGGGTCCTTCCCCCAGGCCACCCGGTACAGGAACCCCTCATCACCTTATACTCAGGCCAAGATCGGCCTGGTAGGCATTGTAAAGATACGTCAGTGAAAACTCGCCGTCAAAGTTGGCGTGGTAAGTCAAGGCTTTAGCCGGGTCGAGGAACCAATCGCCGCGAGAGAGTACACTGCCTGTCTCCTGGTTGTAGCCCCAGGGAGTGTTGGCCTTGTCCTGGCCATAATCCTCACCGTCAATGGCCGCCGGCAACGTGTGGCCTCGGTAGTCAAAGGATTGGTCGAAAGCCTGTCCGGGGCCGATTTCATCCCGGTGCGCCCAGAGAGTATCATAGATCGGGACGAGTTGGTACGACACATCGTCATCTTTGAGGCTCTCTGGTGTCTCGGCTTGCTCCCCCACGCGGTAGACGACGCCGCACGGCAGGAGAATCTTGCGTTGACCATAGATGCCGTGCCCATAAGTCTCCACGTAGACGATGGGGTGGGTCCCCTCAAGTTGAATCGAACCTCTGACCTTGAGGAAACTCCCTCCCACCGATCGGTCTGCGGTGTAGAGGTAGATGTGGCTGTGGGCCAACGTCTCCACGACCTGCAAGTGCCCAAAGGACGTGCCATCATCTTTGGCCACGACCACCTGGACGGATTCCAGGTCGTTCTCGTGGCAACCGTCGGACTTCTCGCACGGGTCGCGAGTGTAATCACGGGGGTGAAAGAGAGCGTAGAAGAGAAACCAGTGTGTCTCCGTCTCCGCCACTGAATAGTAGACGCGAGCCGAGAGATCGCCCGTGGGTTGGTTCTCCCAGTTGTTGTTTCCGACCCAGTCGCCGTCAAAGTCCACGGTGGTGATATAGTCCTGGTCGGAAGCCGCGCCCTGGTGGATGACCGGCGCGTAGTGGCGAACCAGCTCTTCGTAGGAAGGCGGTGGGGCGGGGAGCGTCACAGGCGGTGTGGGGGAGACGCAACAACTGGTAAGCGACAGCATCACCAGCACTGCCCGGACCACTCCTGTGATGGCGCTCAAGTGCCCGAGTGATGGTACATGCGGGTCAATGACCAAAAAGCTGCTTGGGATTTGGTTCATTGGAATCTGATCACGGAATCTGATCACCTGCCCGCCAGCACCGCCGCCACATCATCCATAGTGCCGCGCCAGGGGCCGGGTTGCTCCTGTTTCAACGTGGTGACGGCGGCAGCGAAGCGAGCGGCCTCTTCGGGCGGCGCGCTCAGACGCTTGCCCACGTAGGTGGCAAAGCAGGTATCGCCCCGGCCTGTGCGCCCGTCCAGGGAGCGGGGCGTGAAGGGGGCTTCGTGCATCCGCCCGCCGGCGTAGATAGTGACGCCCGACGATTGAGTGACGATGACTTCGTTCTCAGGGGGGCCATAAGCGGCAAGTTGGCGGGCGGCGACCCGCAGGTCGGTCTGGTCAGTGAGCAACTCCGCCTCGGAGCGGTCCACCTTGAGGTAGGTCACGTGGGCCAGACCCTCGGCCATGTCGGGCCACTGGCGGAAGATCAGGTGATCATTTTCGCGTACCCGGACAAAGCCCTGCACATCCAGGCCCACCGGACTGCGAGCAGCCAGCGATTTGAGCAGGGATAAGTCCACTTCGCCGGCGATGATGGGCGCGATCAGGTACACTCGAGCCGACAGGTCGGGGATATCCTTCCGCCGGAAGGGACCGGCAAAGCCCTGCAGCTTGCAGATGCGGCGCTCCATGTCGGCCGAGTTGTAGATGTTCTCGATGCCCGAGGTTTCTGGAGCTGGCGTGGCAAAGACCTGCACCCCCTCTTGTTTCAGTTCGTCCAGCAGAGGGAAGTCGTCGGGGTGCAGCCGGGTGACGACAGCCACACTCACCCCAGTGCGCCGGAGGGCCACGCTACCGTAGTAGACGGCTCCGCCGGAGGCAATCTCGCTTTTGCCATCCACCACCAGTTTGTCTTTGGCAAAGTGGCCGATCATCATGAT
>CAZPMV010000155.1:0-5718 GCA_964587335.1 uncultured Anaerolineales bacterium | reverse complement strand
GCCAGGATGTTTTCGAGGGACGTTTCGGGCATGACGTTGTTGGTAGGGGCCAGGATGAACCCACCTCCCTGCCCCAGCACCCGGCACAGCCGCGCTACCTCGGCGCGCACCTCATCGGGCGTGCCTTGCGATAGGACGGTTTGAATGTCCAGCGCGCCGTGGAAACAAAGCGCGTCGCCAAAATCCCGCTTCAGTCCGACGGGGTCCATGCCGTTGGCCGATACCTGGATGGGATTGAGGATGTCCACCCCCATCTCGATGAAATCGGGTATCAGGCGGCGGACAGCACCGCAGGTGTGGTACATGACCCGCTGCCCGTACTCCTTGGCCTGGGCGATGAACCGCTGCAAGCTGGGCTTGACGAACTGGCGGAACATCCTGGGGCTGATCATCAGCCCGTCCTGCACGCCAACGTCGTCGGCGATGAAGTAGATGTCGGTGAGATCGCCCACGGCCTCCAGAATGCGCCGGTCGAACTCAAGGTAGAACCGCTCCACCCGTTCGATGATGGCCTGCGCCAGGTCGGGATTCAGCGCCAGGTCCGTCATGAACTTTTCCATGCTACGCAAGAACATGGCCAGGCGCAGGACACCGGTAGCGTTAGGCCCGGGATCACGGATGACGAGGGCGTACTCGCCCAAGGCTTCGCAGGTAGGGCGCAGGCCCTCGTAGTCGAACCAGTCGGGGTCGGGCCAGGGGTGAGCTTCGACGTCGGCGACGGTTTGAGCATCGGCCAGCGGCGGTTCGACGACCTCTTCAAACGGCCCGATCATACGCTTGCGGAGGCCCCACCAGTCCATCCAACTGCCGTCATCAAGAGCGGGCAGGGGTGGCCCGATGTAGTCCGGCCAGACGGAGCGCAAGTCAACACCCAGGGCCTGCCAGACGCCTTCGTCATCGTGCAGGCCAAAGTGAGCGCGCAGGTTGTCGGTGACGGGAGACAAGGCCCACAGGTCCACTGGCACGCGGTCAGGTTCAACGTGATTGATGGTAGCCAACACCCGTTGCTTGCTATTCACCTTGCGAAACCTCGCTCCAGATCAAGGAATTCACGAGGTTCTGCTGCCGTGCATCGTAGCATCGTAAAGACAGCCTTGATTTTGCTCTGTTTGCAAAGAATCTCAGCCCCTCACCCCTCAATCCACAAACCTCATCTCCTCGTCTTTTTCATCCATGTGTCCCGCTCCCTTCCTCACCTCATGGGGCGGCCTGTTGTACCTTTCCCTCTCCTGCGCTCGCCGTTCCAGTCGCCCGCTGATAGGTGCTAGCAGGACCAGCAGAGCTGTAGACAGAATCGTGGTAAAGATGGCGACAAAGTAAACACCGACCCCCACTGCCATGCCTATGGCTGCCACTAGCCAGATCGTGGCGGCTGTGGTCAACCCCCGGATGTGCCTTTTGGTCTGCAACAGGGCACCGGCGCCCAAGAAGCCGACCCCGGTGACGATTTGAGCGGCAACGCGGGCCGTGTCGTGGGATGAGCCCTGCATGGAGAAACCCTCGATGGATAGAATGGTAAAGAGACAGGAGCTGATGGCGATCATCATATTCGTGCGCAGGCCAGCCGGGTGACCTCCCGCCACTCGTTCCAGGCCAACAATGGCGCCCAGTAAGGCAGCCAGAGAGATCTTCATGGCCGCGTCCCAACTCAACGATTGTAGGTAGATCACCCAGTCTGGACTCGTGCTCACGCATCCCTCCACCTTCAGGAGTTCAACACCCCGATGACGCTGGCAAGGTTGGCCAACTTTCGTTTTGCAAGCGAAACATGCTCCAGACTGCCGGAGGGGCCTCTGGGCTGGACAATCTCTCCGTTGGGGACACGGGCATCGTCGGGCTGGACAAGCAAAGAGCGATAACGCAAACGTTCGCCGGGGCCCATCAACTCAAACAGCCACCGGTCGAGACTCTATGCCCAGACCAGTGACTTTTCCGTTGCTTGGTCGAAGAACTGTACTTTGCGGGTGTTGAAGTCAAGCCTCACATTCTGGCCCATCTTCAAGCCCAGGACGGGATCGGCCAGCACATGGATGCTGGCTTCGCCGATGTGTATGTTAATCAGGTCGTCGCGGCCCAGCGGTTCGACGATGAATACCTCGGCGGGGGTGCCCTCGTCGCTGATGGTCACATCTTCGGGGCGGGTGCCCAGGATGACCTTGCCTTTCCCTGCCGCCTTTTCGCCCCGCTCCGGGGGAACCACCACGTCAAAGCCTTCCCTGCGAGCGTGGTAATCGCCGTTCTCGCGGACAACTTCCACCTCCAGAAAGTTCATCGGTGGGTTGCCCACAAAGCCAGCGATGAACAGGGTGCGCGGCCGGTCGTACAGTTCGTCCGGGGGGCTATATGCTTGCAGCCTGCCATCCTTCATCACCGCAACGCGGTCGGCCATGGTCATCGCCTCCACCTGGTCATGGGTGACGTAGATGGAGGTGATGCCCAGTTCCATCTGCAGCCGCTTGATCTCGCTGCGCATGGAGAGACGCAGGCGAGCATCCAGGTTGGAGAGCGGCTCGTCGAACAGCAACAATTGGGGCTCCTTGACCAGCGCCCGGCCCAGGGCCACGCGCTGCTGCTGGCCGCCAGAGAGCTGGGCCGGCTTGCGGTCCATCAGATGACCGATGCCCATCATGTCCGCCACCCGCTGCGCCCGCTTTTGCATTTCGTCTTTGGGGACTTTCTTGAGCTTGAGCGGGTAGCTGATGTTCTGGAAGACATTCATGTGCGGGTAGAGCGCGTAGCTCTGAAAGACCATGCCGATGTTGCGATCTTTGGGCGCCATGTGATTGACCACCTGGCCATCAAAGCGGATAAAGCCATCGGTCGGCTTGTAGATGCCCGCCACCATCAGCAGCGTGGTCGTCTTCCCGCAGCCAGAAGGCCCCAGAAAGGCCACAAACTCGCCATCCTTGATATCCAGGTCCATCGAGTCAGCCCCCACCACGTTGCCCCACCGTTTAGTCAGGTTTTCAAGTTCGACTTTCATTGTTTTCTCCTTACGGTTTATGTGTTGTGTGATGGAAATGGAAGATGTCACATCCACACTTCACGTATCGCGTTTCACGTTTTATGTTCTACGTACCACCCTTGCTCCCGCCAGCGTAGACACTGAGCAGCATCTCCTGGGTAAAGATGAAGAAGATCAACACAGGGATAAGCTGGAACATGCCCACGGCGGCGATCATGTTCCAATTGGTCGGCGCGGTGTCGCTGATCATCTGCCTCATGTAGACCGGCAGGTTGGCTACCCTGGTACCCACGGTGAACGTAAAGGGGATCAAGAAGGCGGACCAGCCGGACAGGAAGTTGAAGATGGCCAGTGCAGCCAGGCCAGGTTTGACCAGGGGAATGATGATCTCCCACCAAACGCGAAAGCGCGAGGCCCCGTCAATCAGCGCGGCCCGCTCCATATCCCAGGAAAGGTTGTCGAAAAAGCCCTTCATCAACCAGATGCCCAGCGGCAGGTCCAGGGCAATCATCACCAGCGCCACCCCCCCCAGGGTGTTGTAGCCAAACCAGGCACCGATCGCCGGAATCTTGGAGAGGAAGTTGAGGACGAAAAAGATGGCAATGAGCAGCGTGACGCTAGGGAAAGCGTGCAGAAGGAGCGTCAGGGAGAGGAACCCCTTGCGCCCAGCAAAGTTCATCCGTGACAGGGAATACGCCGCCATGGACGAGATAAAGCCGACGCCGATGACCATGCCCACCGCCAGAACGAACGAGTTCAGGGTGACTCGCCAGATGGCCGGGTCGGTCAAGAAACTCCAGTTGCCCAAGGTCCATCCGCCGATGTTGCCCGCGGCATCTATGGGAAACAAACCCTCGGTGCGGTAGGAAAAGGTAGCGATAATCAGCCAGGCATAGCCGAGCACGATGGGTGAAATGCTGAGGACCAGTACGATGTAAGGGAGTGCCCGGCCCAGGAAGTGCCTGACGCCAGATTGCGATCCGCCTTCAAAAGTTACCGTAGTCATTGGGGCTCCTCCTTATAGCACGTCAATCTTGGGTTCCTGCACCAATTCGTTGAAGCGGAAGACGCGCAGGTAGATGATGGACATCGTGATGCCAATGATCACCAGGACGAATCCCCAGGCCGCGCCGTAGCCCCATTGGTTATGGCCAAAGTAGGTTTTCAGCGCTCGCTTATAGGCCGTGAGCGCCCACACTTCGGTGGTGTACAAACCCGGCCCACCCTCAGTCAGCAGCAAGATGTACTCAAAGGAAGTGAGCAGCGAAAGGGTCTGGTAGGTGGTCACGAACAGCAAGGGCCATCTGATCATCGGCAGGGTAATGTCGCGGATGCTCTGCCAGGTGGAGGCGCCGTCCACCTTGGCAGCAGTGATAAGGTCTTTGGGAATCGCCTCGATGGCCGAACTAAAGAGGATCAGGCCAAAAGAAGCGCCCACAAATCCGTTCACCATGATGACGAACAGCCACGGCTGTTCAAAGAGCCAGTATTGTGGCTCTACGCCAAACGGCGCCAGCAACTGGTTGATCAGGCCAAACGGTGGTTGGTGGGATATGCGTCTCCACATCAGAATGTAGATCACTGAAGGGGTGATGCGCGGCAGCAACCATATCAGGCGGAAGAAAAAGCCCGCCCGACGGTTGATGTGGGTGGTCAGCAGGGCCAGCACCAGCGCCATCCCCACGTTGAAGCAGCTTAGGGTAACGGCAACGTAGAAGAAGGTGTTGCCCAGGATTTTGGGGAAAAACCTGTCTCTAAACAGCCGCACATAGTTG
This sequence comes from uncultured Anaerolineales bacterium, assembly GCA_964587335.1. GTDB lineage: Bacteria > Chloroflexota > Anaerolineae > UBA3071 > UBA3071 > UBA3071. Next base: position 978 of record CAZPMV010000155.1, on the reverse strand, counting down.
TTGAGACCGACGAAGGTCAAGGGATCGCTGAAGTTAGAACTGGACAGGTCAGTCAGGCTGATGACAAAGAGGATGACAACGGGGAGGAAGAAGAAGATCAGCACCAGCACCGCAGCAGGGCTCATAAAACCCCAGGCACCCAGCGTGGCCTTTAGCTGCGCCCAGCGGGAGGGTGGCTTCTGTCCCCGTATCACTTCGCGGCCCATAACAGCCTCTGCCATGGGTATGCCTCCTTTCAAAATCATAGGGGAGAGGGGGGGGGACATCCCCCCCCTCTCCCCAGTTTGCTTTTTGTGGCTATCAGCGAATGATCACGTCATCGCCGAGTTCATTCTGCATATACTCAACTGCGATATCCAACGCATCCTCCGCGGGGAAGCCAGACTCTGCGGCCTGGATGCCTTCATAGTAGCCGTTTGACCAGGCGCTCCAGTGAGGGCTGTTGGGCAGGAAGGTGGTGACGTCCAGCAGCGGGAGAACCTGCGTCAGGAATTTGGCGCTCATGTAGGGGCCATACTCCGCCTGGGATTTCAGGATGCCCAGGTGGCCACTGGCGATGGCATAGTCGGTGTTGAGTTCCTTGACCGTCGCCTTGGAGATCAGCAACAGCGCCAGGTCGGGATGTTCGGACGCCGAGCTGACCATGTAGATCAGCGGATGGGTCAGCGTGGTGGGCTCGCCCGTGCCATTGGCCATACCCGGAATGGCGGCAAAGCCAAAGTGCTCCCACAGGTAGTCCTGTCCGCCCCGGTCGGCCACGTATTGGGTGAACCACTCGGCCCAGTTCCACGAACCGCCGTACGCAAAGAGGACGTCGCCGTTCGTGATGCCGGTGTGCCAGCCGGTCCAGTCGCCATCCAGACGAGTGTCCGAAAGGATGCCGCGATCCACGGCCGCGAACAGCTTCTCGTAAACCTTGAGCGCGGCCTCTTTATCAAAGATCAGCGCGTCGCCGTCACCGACGATCTCGCCACCGGC
>CAZPMV010000154.1:6215-7845 GCA_964587335.1 uncultured Anaerolineales bacterium | reverse complement strand
AGCTCCGCCACGCTCTCCAGCACGACGTCCGGCTGCCAAAGCGATCTGGCGATGTCTTGGCGACGGGTGACGCCGCTGAGCACCAGGGCGGTGGCAGTGCCGGCCTCCTTGCCCATGCGAATGTCGGTCTCCAGCCGGTCGCCCACAACGATGCATTCCTCCGAGCACAGTCCCATGCGGGCCAGGCCGGCCTCGATCATCATGGGCGATGGTTTGCCCGCCACCAACTCCGGCCGCTTGCCGCTGCATCCTTCCAGTGCCCCGATCATCGCCGCCGCATCAGGAATCTCGCCACCCTCAACCGGGCAGGTGCGATCGCCGTTGGTAGCCACCAGGCGGGCGCCACGGCGGATGGCCTGGAAGGCAATGTTCAGTTTGGCGTAATCGAAAGTGCGATCGAAGGCAACGACGACGAAGTCCACGGGGCCAGAGCCATCGGTGGGACGCAGGCCGAAAGCCCGCAGTTCTTCCACCAGCGGCGGCTCGCCCACCACGTAGAGCTGGGCTCCGGGAACCTCTTGGGCCAGCCAGCGGCCCAGCACGTAGCCCGAAGTGAGCACATCGGCGGGGCTGGCGGGGATGCCCAGGCCAGTGAGTTTCTCGGCGTAACGTTCCCTCGGTTCCAGCGGCTTGTTGGAGACGAACGTCACGCGGCAGCCGGCCTCGCGCAAGCACCGCACCGTCTCCGGCGCTCCGGGGATGGCTTGCTCGCCCCGGTAGAGCGTGCCGTCCAGATCGAAGATGACGCCGCGATAGCGGAACATGTCTCCCGTCGTCCCTGTCTGTCAGCCGTCGAGTTCAGGCCCTGCTGCTATCTCCAGTCTCACCGGTGGCCCAGGGTCTTGGCCAGGGTTTGAGGGAAATCGGTGATGATGCCGCTGACGCCCATGCCGATCAGCTTGCACATGGTTCTCTGGCTATTCACCGTCCAGGTGTAGACGTCGAAGCCAGCCGAGCGCAGGGCCTGCACCGTCCCCGCCCGCACAGCCGACTTCCGGGGATTGTAGGCCTGGGCCTGCATATCGGCCAGGTAGCGAGCGGGTTTCCTGATAGCCCATACGCTCAGTACCGCGATGGCGATGCGCGCGGTCAACGCCCGCACCTGCCGCAGATAGTCGTGGTTGAACGAGGAGATTATCACCCGATCTTCCATGCCCATCCCCATCTCCGCAACCAGGGCAACGGCCTTCCGTACCATGAGTTGACCCTTGTCCCAGCTCGGCAGGTCTTTGAGTTCCACATTGACCCGCCAGTCGTTGTCCAGGGTGAACTGTAGCGCCTCCCGCAACGTAGGCGCTCGCTCGCCGACGTAGGAGTGCTGGTCTCTGGCTGAGACGACGCCTGCCTTGATCTGGCCGAAGGGGTCTTTGCCGTTGAACCAGGAGCCACAGTCCAAGGTCTGGATCTTGGCCAGGGGGAAGTCGGAGACACGCCAGGGGCGGCGATCGGGGAAGCGCTTCTTGACGTCACTCGTGCGGGCCAGCCTACCGTCGTGCATCACGATCAACTCATCGTCGGCAGTGAGTTGAACGTCCAACTCCCACATGTCCGCACCAGCCTCTAGCCCCTTGCGCGCCGCAGCCAGGGTGTTCTCCGGGGCCAGGGAGCGAGCGCCGCGATGAGCGATGTT
>CAZPMV010000154.1:2896-6115 GCA_964587335.1 uncultured Anaerolineales bacterium | reverse complement strand
TCTCCAGTCTCCAAACCCTAGTCTCTTCCTACCCAACCGCGTGTCCGTTCTACCGCCTTCTCCCAGCCAGCATAGAGTTCCTCTCGCCGCTCAGCGCTCATGGCTGGCTCGAATACTCTGTCCACGGCCCAGTTGCGGGCGATCTCTTGCTGATCTTGCCAGAAGCCCACGGCCAGGCCTGCCAGGTAGGCTGCGCCCAGCGCCGTCGTTTCCGTCACCACCGGCCGCAGCACTGGCACGCCCAGGATGTCTGCCTGGAACTGCATCAGCAGGTCGTTGCGCACCGCGCCGCCGTCCACCCGCAGCTCGTTCAGCTCGATGGACGAATCGGCACGCATGGCCTCCAGCACGTCCCGCGTTTGATAAGCGATGGACTCCAGCGTGGCGCGGGCGATGTGCGCCCGCCCGCTGCCCCGCGTCAGCCCCAGGATAGCGCCGCGAGCGTACTGGTCCCAGTAGGGTGCACCGAGTCCCACGAAAGCGGGCACGACGTAGACGCCGCCGTTGTCGGGCACCGAAGCGGCCAGCGGCTCCACGTCACCGCTGCGCTCGATGATACGCAGTTCGTCTCGCAGCCACTGCACGGCGGCGCCGGCGATGAAGACGCTGCCTTCCAGGGCATAGATGACTTTGCCGCCCAGTCCCCAGGCAATGGTGGTCAACAACCCCCGTTGCGACGGCACCGCTTGTTCGCCGGTGTTCAAGAGCATGAAGCAGCCCGTGCCGTAGGTGTTCTTGGCCATGCCAGCCGTGTGGCAGGCCTGGCCGAAGGTGGCTGCTTGCTGGTCGCCGGCGTCGCCTGCCAGCGGGATAGCAGCGCCGAAGAAGATGGCGGGGTCTGTCTCGCCGTAGAACGCACTGGAGGGACGAACCTCCGGCAACAGGCTGCGCGGGATGCGCAGTTCGGCAAGGATGTCCTCGTCCCAGTCCAGGGTGTGTATGTTGAAGATCAGCGTGCGGGAAGCGTTGCTGTAGTCGGTGACGTGGATGCGGCCACCGCTCAGTCTCCACAGCAGGAACGTGTCAATGGTGCCGAAGGCCAGTTCGCCTGCTTCGGCGCGGGCGCGGGCCTGGGGCACGTTGTCCAGGATCCATGCTATCTTGCTGCCCGAGAAGTAGGCATCGGGCACCAGCCCGGTCTTGGCACGGATGGCCTCGGCGAAGCCGCTGGCTTTCAGCGCCTCACAGCGGTCAGCAGTGCGGCGGCACTGCCATACCACAGCATTGTACACCGGCTCGCCCGTGCGCCGGTCCCAGACCACTGTCGTCTCCCGCTGGTTGGTGATGCCGATGGCAGCCACATCGTCCACCGAGGCGGCGGCCTTCGCTATCGCCTGCCGCGCCACAGCCATCTGCGTGCGCCAGATGTCTTCAGGGTCATGCTCCACCCAGCCTGGCTGGGGGAAGATCTGCGGGAACTCCTCTTGCGCTGAGGCTACGGGTTGGCCAGCGCGGTCGAAAAGGATGGCGCGGGAGCTGGTCGTGCCTTGATCGAGAGCCATGACGTAGCGTGGCATGTTGGCCTCTACCACAACGTGATGCGCCGCTCCGTGCCCCGGAACAGCCGCCGGATATTGGGGCGCAATGCCCAGACGATCCATGCCGCGGACAGCAGGCCGTACAGCAGGTGGATGGCTGGGGTCAGCGCAGGAGTGGCCAGGCGCATGATGATCAGCACGAGCAGGCCACCTACGCCTATAGTAAGTGTGCCCGCTGAGGCGTAGTGCGACAGGTAGAGGGCGAGCGCGGCGATGGGGACGCTGATGGCGCCTGCCACGCCGTTTAGCATGACCAGGCAAGCGCCCGCCGTGATACCACCTGCCCCTCCCTTGAAGTGCAGGAAGATTGGCCAGTTGTGGCCGAAGACCGCTGCCGCTCCGGACAGCGCCGCAGACAGTTCGGAACCTGTCAGCCGTCGTGCTAGCCAGACTGCCAGCAGGCCCTTGGCGACATCCCCCAGCACGGTCAGCAGCGGGGGGCCTAGTTGCCCTGTGGCTCGCCAGACATTCGTGCCTCCTGTCCTCCCGCTGCCGTGCCGGCGAACGTCCACGCCGTACAGCTTGCCCACAAGGTAGCCCACAGGAAGCGAGCCCAGCAGATAGCCCAGCATGGTGGTCAACACGTGATATCCGATCGTCATCTTAGCTCCCCCTACATAGCTGGATTGGTCAAGGGGTGAATCGGCAAACTTGGCTCCGTTGACCAATCCGCCAACCTACCACTTTGCCAACCACTTGGTCGTCACGGGTTAGAACCCCATTGCGGGCTATCCGTTGCTGCATTGCCTCGCCATTCTACACTAGGGCCTGTAAATCAACAAGTTCCCCAATCGTGTCATTGCGAGGAGCGCTTCTTGCGACGAAGCAATCTCCTTTCCAGACAAACGTGGGGATTGCTTCGCAAAAAGCGCTCGCAATGACATCGTCTCGGGAAGTTATTCCTTCACGGACACTAGAGTTGCTTTGCATCCAAACCTCCCTGTGCCTTTCAGCGCATCGTGCGTTTGACAGCCACCGCGAGGCGTGCTAGAATGACCGCGCTTTGGAACCTGCGAACGTAGGGACTCCTGTGCCGCTCATCAAGCGATATCCTAACCGTAAGCTGTACAATACCGAGGCCAAGCGCTACATCACTCTGGAAGAGATCGCCGCGCTCGTCCAGGCTGGCCAGGATGTGCAGGTCGTTGACCATGAGACGGGAGACGACCTGACAGATGTCACGCTGGCACAGATCATCTTTGCCCAAGCGCGGCAGCGGGCCACCTCGTTCTCGCGGACGGTCCTGGCGCACCTGATTCGGGCCGGTGGTATGCCGTCGGATACGTGGCAGCGAGAATTGGAATCGAGCATCGGAGTGTTGCTGGCGGAGGGGGAACTCTCCCTTACCGGGGCCGAACGGCTGCGAGAATTGCTGGTGCCAGCACAGTCTGAGGAGGCCAGCCTGTCGGCTATCATTGAGCACCGCTTCCAAACTGCGCTGAGCCGGTTGAACCTGCCGTCGCAAGCCGATGTGGGGCGGCTGCGGGCTCAACTGGATGAGTTGGCACGCCGACTAGAGGAGTTGGATTCCCAGAAGAAGATGGAGTTGAAGGAGGCTGGATGAAACGCGTCGTCTCATTGTCACTTGTCTGTCTTGTTGTCGGTATCGCCTCACTGGCCGGTAGCGGCCTGTCTTGGTGGGAACCAACGCTCTCTGTGGCTCACGTGTCTGCGTTGACTG
>CAZPMV010000154.1:0-2796 GCA_964587335.1 uncultured Anaerolineales bacterium | reverse complement strand
CCGACATTGACGCCCACGACCACCGCCACGCCAACAAGCACGCGGTCGCCGACGCCCTCTGTCACGCCGACGCAGACGCCGACAGACACGCCGACGCCGACTCCTTCAGCGACGCTTACACCCACTCCAACCGTGACGCGTACGCCCACTCCCACCCCAACCGCCACGCCAAGTCCGACGCCGACGGCCACGGCTAGCCCTACGGCCACACCCAGCTCCGTGTGCTGGTTAGGGCAGGTCGGGGGGAGCAGCGACGACACAACTGTGATCCTCGTTGAGCCGCCCGAGAACAACGCCTATCAGTGAGGTCCGTATCGGCACGCGGTCGAGGGACGAGGTCTGGCGGCATGCAAGCGGCCTGCGTTTCATCGGAGTGGCCATCCCGCAAGATGCTTTCATCACATCTGCTCGGCTTTCCCTTCGCTACAAGTACCACACAGGCATGCCTGTTAAGGTGTACATCCACGGGGAGGCTGTGGACTCTTCCGCGCCCTTCACGGACAGCAACCCACTGGCCCACCTGCGGCCGCCTACTGAGGCCTCCGTTGCCTGGGACATGGATTTCACGCCGACCAGCGGGATGTGGTTTGACAGCCCCAACATAGCATCGCTGGTACAGGACATCGTCAGTCGTCCGGGATGGTCGGTGTATAATGCGCTGTCAGTATTGATTGAGAGTGATGCCAACAACGCCAACTACATTGACGCCTGGGCCTACGACCATGACCCGCAGTTGGCAGTCAAGATAGAGATCTGCTATCAGAGCGGCAGTGCCCCAATCGCCACGGCTACGCCGACGCCCACGTCGTGGCGGGCTACCTCGACGCCGACGGCGCGGCCCGGTACACCTGTGCCAACTCGCCCGCCCTCGCCAGGGACCAAGCAAGGCTTGACCTGGCTGTACTGGAGCAGCATTCCTGCCAGCAAGGTCGCCGATACTGGCGCAAGGGCGGTGCAGGACTGGGGCTACCATGCTGCCAAGGCCGTTGAGGCGATCAACGCCGGCTTGATCTACTATCCTGTGCAGTGGGATTGCTCGCTGGGAGAGGCGAGCGTGGACGAACCGGCCATACGCGCCTTCATCAACTCCAACCCTAACAAGCTCAAGGGTCTGACCTGGCTGACATTCAACGAGCCTGAATGGCCCTTCCAGGCCGGCTGCAGCGCTGCGGAAGCGGCGCGAGCGTTCCACAAACTTGACCAGGTCCTCCGCAGGGGCAGCAACCCGGCGGATCCGACAGCCAAGCTGTACTGCTGCGGCAACGCCAACACTGACGTTTGGAAGGGATTCATGGCCGACTTCCGGACTGCGTATCACTCTGCCTATGCGCAAAACCCTCCCCTGGACGGCGTGAATCTGCATCTCTACAACGGGCCATCCAAGAGACTGGACTGGTGCCGGCTGGAGGCGAATCTCGACGACTTTCGCAACTGGCAGCAGAATCAGAGCTGGATAGTAGGGAAGCCAGCGGTCGTGTCGGAGTGGGGGGTGCTTTCCAATTCCACGGAACATCCGACGGATGCGCAGGCGATGGTGGGCAACTGCAGCCCAGGGTGCAACTGCGACACCATGGCCAGGATGTGGGACGTGTTCGAGGATCGCAGTTGGGTCCAACACCATCTGTGGTGGACGACCTACGCCGACCCCAGCACTGGCGATGCTAGCGAGTTCTGGGACAGTGGCAATATCTTCGCCAATCGCAACGGTACACAGCTCACTGACCCCGTGGGCCAGAAGTATCATGCGTTGAGTACGGGCAGCTAGCGTCTAGTGCTGTTGCTTGCACCAGCAGTGCCCGCCTGGCTTCCATCAGGGCCAGGCGGGGCTGAAGGCCGCGATTTCCGCTGGCCGACGAAGGCCGCGTGGCGTGATTGGCGTCACGTTTCGCTTTTCCTCTCGTTTTCCCTCACCGGAGTTCTGCAAACCTGCGATTCGTGATTTGACAAAGAACGTATGTTCTGCTACAATCGAAGTAGAACAGATGTTCTTCTACCCTGTGCGTATCTATCGTGCGGGCGAGTATGTCTCACCCCTGGAAGGAGGTGTCAGGATGCAGATGTCACTGATGGAGAAGGAAGCAAGAGTGGTGAACTACCTGGAGCGGGAGTTGCGGCGGCTGCGGGTGCCCAGTTGCGCAGAGATGGCCCGCGCCGCAGGGCTCTCGTCCAAAGGCTATGGCATCGCCACGATTCTGGACAGCCTGGAGGACAAGGGGTACGTGAGCAGGGAGCGGGGCAAGCGACGCTCTCTGCGATTGCTGTGTACCGCTGATGGGCAGCCGTTCAATCCGGAAACGGTGCGCGTGCCCTTGGTGGGCTGCATTGCGGCCGGCGAGCCCGTCCCCGTGCCCAGCTCGGACTATCATCCCTTCGTCGGCGAGATGATGGAGTTGACGCTGAAGATGCTCGGGGGACACGATGATGAGGTCTACGCGTTGCGGGTGCAAGGTGACTCGATGGTTGACGCCCTGGTGGGTGATGGCGACATCGTGATCATGAAGCACCAGCCGACGGTGGAGAATGGCGAGATGGCCGCCGTGTGGCTCAAGAACGGAGAAGGGACAACGCTGAAGTACTTCCATCACGAGGGGGACCGGATACGACTGGAGCCGGCCAACCGCACGATGAAACCCTTCTACTATCACCCCAGCGATGTGGAAGTGCAGGGCAAGGTTCTGACAGTCATTCGTCAGGTGGCATAGCCGCCACTCGGACATGCAGCGGGGAGGGTCATCATGCGTAAGCTGTTGGAGCTACAGGCCAATCAGATCGAGGCGGTGCTGGCCAGCCACCGCA
>CAZPMV010000153.1:5986-7940 GCA_964587335.1 uncultured Anaerolineales bacterium | reverse complement strand
TTGGTGGATCTGTTGCGCCGGCTGCGGTTCACCATCCGCCTGGGAACCATCCTCAGAAGACGCAACTGAAGGAGAGCGTGAAGAGGATTCGCGCGCGAAGTAGTCCCGTCGGCATCGAAGCTGTCTACATAAGTGGACGGGGAACTATTGCAGTGATATGTCATCTGTGGTACTATTCTCAAGGATTCACCCATCACGCCAGCATGATCCACGGCGACTTCACGATGCTCATCGTTGACTTCTGCGAGTTCCCCGGGGCATCGAGGCGGTGATTGGATAGTGCCCAGCGCTTTCAGGATGGGCTCAAAGACATCGAACATGCACACGGAGTGATACTATGCCATACTTACTTGGTCTCGACATCGGCACCACCGGCACGCGAGCGTTGCTGGTGGACGAAGCGGGGCACGTCGTTGCCAGTGCTGTGTCAGAATATCCCCTCTACACCCCCCAGCCACAGTGGGCCGAACAGGATCCCGCCGACTGGTGGCAGGCCACCTGCGAAGCGACGCGAGCCGCCTTGGCCCGCGCCGGCGTGAGCGGTGAGGAGGTCGGCGGTGTAGGGCTTTCCGGACAGATGCACGGGGTGGTATTGCTGGACGAGCAGGACGAGGTGCTGCGCCCGTCCATCATCTGGTGCGACCAGCGCAGCCAAGCGCAGTGCGATTGGATCACCGACCGTGTGGGAGCGGAACGGCTCATCGAACTGACCTGTAACCCGGCATTGACCGGCTTCAGCGCCCCCAAGCTGCTCTGGATACGGGACAACGAGCCGCAGACCTACGAGCAGGGGCGCAAGTTCCTGCTACCCAAGGACTACATCCGCTTTAGGCTGACGGGGGAGTACGCCAGCGAGGTCTCCGATGCCTCGGGCACGACCCTCTTCGACGTGCGCAAGCGGCGCTGGTCCGACGAAGTGCTTAGCGCCCTGGGCGTGGATCGCGACCTGCTGCCGGAAGTGTACGAGTCGCCGGTGGTGAGCGGCAGGGTGAATGCTGCTGCTGCGGAGGCCACGGGGCTGGCTCCCGGCACGCCTGTAGTCGGCGGTGGCGGCGATCAGGCGGCCGGCGCGGTAGGCAACGGCGTGGTGGAGACGGGCGTCCTCTCTTCGAACATTGGCTCCAGCGGCGTCCTCTTTGCCTTCACCGACGAGCCGGTGCTGGATTCCAAGGGGCGCATGCAGAGCTTCTGCCACGCGGTCCCGGGCAAGTGGCACGTGATGGGAGTGACACAGGGGGCGGGGTTGTCCTTGCGCTGGTTCCGTGACAACTTCGGTGGAGCGGAGATGCTCGTCAGCAACCTCACGGGCGTTGATCCCTACGTCCTGCTCGACCGCGAAGCGGAGCAGGCGCCCGTCGGCTCCGAGGGGTTGCTCTTCCTGCCTTATCTGATGGGCGAGCGAGCACCGCATCTCGACCCCGATGCCAAGGGTGTCTTCTTTGGCCTGACCGCCCGGCACACGCGGTTGCACGTGGTGCGGTCCATCTTCGAGGGCGTGGCCTACAGCCTGCGGGATTCGCTGGAGATCATCCGTGGCGAGATGGGCATCCCTGTGGAGCAGGTGCGGGCCTCGGGCGGCGGCGGACGCAGCGCGCTTTGGCGGCAGATCCAGGCGGACGCCTTCAACACGGAGATGGTGACCATCAACGTGGCTGAGGGGCCGGCCTACGGTGTGGCGCTGCTGGCCGGCGTGGGCACGGGAGTCTGGGACAGTGTGGAGGAGGCCTGCCGAGCGACCATCAAGGTCGTGCAGCATGTCCCGCCCATCGCGGAGAACGTGGCCATTTACGAGCGGTTCTATCGTATCTATCGGGCGCTCTATCCGGCGTTGAAGCCGCAGTACGACGCAGTGACATCCGCCGTGGCGGCGACGGCGTAGGGGCTGGGTTTCCCGGCCCTGGATTCCCCAGCTCTCTGTTCCACCGAAGTCGTGCTCATCCTGCTCTGTCGGAGT
>CAZPMV010000153.1:0-5886 GCA_964587335.1 uncultured Anaerolineales bacterium | reverse complement strand
GCTTGGGCCCACCCGTTGGACGACACAAGTCGTCGCCACGAGCAGAATCGCCCATCTCCACCTCGGGGGTCCGATCTAGGTAACCCATGCTCGAAGCGTTGCGTGAGGAAATCTGCAAAGTGAGTCTATTGGGATTGGACATTGGCATCACGGGCTGCAAGGCGCTGGCCTTCAGTCCCGAAGGAGATATGCTCGCTCAGGCGTACCGCGAGTATCGCCTCTACCAACCGCAGCCGGGATGGATGGAACTCGACCCAGCGGAGATTTGGGCGTCGGTGACCGACGTCATCCGGCAGGTGACGGCGGGCATCCCCGGTGATCCGGTGCAGGCGCTGAGCATCTCCACGCACGGCGAGTCGGTGGTTCCCGTGGACGCGCGGGGCCAGCCGATCTACGGCTTCATCACTGCCATTGACACCCGCGCTGGCGAGCAGGCCCGCTGGTGGGACGAACAATTGGGCAAAGAGCGCATCTTCCACATCACCGGCATGCCGCTGCATCCCATGTACACGGTGAACAAGCTGATGTGGCTGCGGCAGAATGAGTTGACCATCTACACTGCCGCTTTTCGTTTCCTTTGCATGCAGGACTTCTTCTTCCACCAACTGGGGCTGCCCCCAACTATGGACCGCACCTTGGCCACGCGCACCATGGCCTTCGACGTGTCGCGACTCGATTGGTCCGAGGAGATTCTGGAGTTGGCCCAGTTGGACGTGGGGCGAATGTCGCGGGTGCTGCCCTCAGGGTCGGTCATTGGCGAGATACCACCATCGGTCGTCGAGGAGCTGGGATTGGCTCCAGGCGCAGTGGCGGTGACGGGCGGGCACGATCAGCCTTCTGGGGCGCTGGGCTGCGGCGCCATCGCCGAAGGTATCGCCATGGATTCCACCGGCACCGTGGAATGCGTGGCGGTGGCTTCTCCTCGGTTGGTGCTCGCCGCAGAACTCATGGAGAGCAATCTGCCCATTGCTCCGCACACGGCGCCGGGCATGTACCTGGTGCTGGGCTACTCCTCCACGGGCGGCGCGCTGCTGCGCTGGTACCGCGACAACTTCGCCCGCGCCGAGCGGCAGGAGGCAGAGCAGACTGACCGGGACGTTTACGACCTGATCCTGCAGCAGGCCACGCCGGGGCCGTCGCCGGTGTTGATACTACCGCACTTCGTGGGCAGCGGCACACCGTGGATGGACGCTAGCTCCAAAGGGGCGATCCTGGGCCTGGACCTGAGTACCAGCAAGGGGCAGATCATCAAGGCCATCTTGGACAGCGTGAGCTACGAGGTCAAGTTGAGCGTGGATGCCATGGAGGCGGCGGGTATCGCCGTGCGGGAGCTACGCGCCTTCGGCGGCGGGGCGAAGTCCCCGCTTTGGCTACAGACCAAGGCCGACATCTTCGGCAAGCCGGTGCTGGCCATGGATGTCACAGAAGCACCCTGCCTGGGCGTGGCCATCCTGGCCGGCGTGGCGACGGGGGTCTTTTCGTCCGTTGAAGAAGGCGTGGCGCAGATGGTGCGGGTAGAGCGCACATACGAGCCGGACATGGCCCTGCACGAGCGCTACATGGAGAGAGCCCGCGTCTTCGCACAGGTCTACCCGACCTTGGCGGAGCTCAATCATCAACTATGACCTCGAGAGGAGCATCGTGAGCAGCAGGAAGTATGCTATCGGCATTGACTTTGGCACGGAATCGTGCCGCTCCGTGCTGGTGGATGTGGTCACGGGCGAGGAGGTGGCGACCGCCGTCCATCCCTACGGCGACGGTGTCATTGACGAGTGGCTGCCGGGCACTGACATTCGACTGCCGCCCGATTTCGCCTTGCAGAACCCTGCCGACTACATCGAGGTTCTCAAGGTGACCATCCCTGCGGTACTGCAGGAAGCGGGCGTGGACGCCGAGGACGTCATCGGCCTGGGCACCGACTTCACCGCCTGCACGATGATGCCCATTGATGAGGAGGGCGTTCCCCTGTGCATGAAGCCGGAATGGCGGGACAGCCCCTACGCCTGGGTCAAGATCTGGAAGCATCATGCTGGTCAGTCCGAGGCCAACGAACTGAACCGTATCGCCGGCGAGCGGAGCGAGACCTGGCTCTCCCGCTACGGCGGCAAGATTTCCTCGGAGTGGCTCTTCCCCAAGATTTGGGAGACGCTGAACAAGGCTCCGGAGGTCTACGAGGCGAGCAATGGATTCATCGAGGGGGCGGACTGGATCGTGCTGCAACTCACGGGCAACGAACGGCGCAACTCTTGCACGGCGGGCTACAAAGCTATCTGGGAGAAGGAGACGGGGTATCCTTCCGATGACTTCTTCGCTGCGCTCGACCCGCGACTGCGCCATGTGGTGGATGAGAAGCTCTCGCGGGACGTCTGCGCCCCGGGCGGTCGAGCGGGCGGCCTGACCAGACAAGCGGCAAGGTGGACGGGACTGCTGCCGGGCACGGCGGTGTCCATTGGCAACGTAGACGCCCACGCCTCGGTGCCCGCCGCCACGGTCACCGAGATCGGGCGCATGGTGATGATCATGGGCACTTCCACCTGCCACATGGTGTTAGGTGAGGAAAAGCGCATCGTGCCGGGCATGTGCGGTGTGGTCGAGGATGGCATCATCCCCGGCCTCTTTGGCTTTGAGGCCGGGCAGTCCTGTGTCGGTGATCATTTCGCCTGGTTCGTGGAGCACTGTGTGCCCGCCGCGTATCAGAAGGAGGCCGAAGCCCGCGTGCTGACCTTGCATCAACTCCTGGAGCAGAAGGCCGCTCAACTGCGGCCGGGCGAGAGTGGCTTGCTGGCCCTGGATTGGTGGAACGGCAACCGCTCGGTGCTGGTAGACGTGGACCTGACAGGGATGCTGTTGGGGGCCACGCTGTTGACCAAGCCTGAGGAGATCTACCGCGCCCTCATTGAGGCCACCGCCTACGGCACGCGCATCATCGTCGAGACCTTCGAAGATAGCGGAGTGGCGGTAGACGAGATAGTGGCCACGGGCGGCCTGCCGGAGCGCAACAAGCTGCTGATGCAGATCTACGCTGATATCACGGGGCGGGAGTTCAAGGTGGCGGCATCGAAGCAGGCGGGCGCTCTGGGCTCGGCCATGTTTGGCGCGGTGGCTGCGGGCAAAGCCGCTGGCGGCTACGACACCATCTTCGAGGCGGCGCAGCACATGGCCCACCTCAAGGACGAAGTCTTCCGTCCCATCCCCGAGAATCAGGCGGTGTACGACAAGCTGTACGCTGAATACAAGGTCTTGCACGACTACTTCGGCCGCGGCGACAACGACGTGATGAAGCGGCTGAAGCGTGTCAAGGTCGAGGTTCTGGGAGTAATGTAGCGGTAGGGGCTCATGGATTCTGTTATGCGAAACCGGTTCACCCTGAGGCTGGTGGCCGCGGCATTGCTGGCGGTGTTGCTCCTCTCTATCCCGAAGTGCCAGCCGCCTGCACCCGCGCCGCCTGCGACTCCCACACTATTGCCCGACGAGGGGCAGCCATCAACTGCTGCTCCTGCGACGGTCGTGGTCCTTCCGCCGACTGCCGCGCCAACCCCCACCCCGATTCCAGCTAGCCCTACGCCGTCGCCCACACCGGCGCCACGCCTGGCGCTGGCTCCTGACCTGCCAGCGCCTATCGCTGACACCGCCCGAGCCTGGGCCGCTGAGCGGGGCGTGATGGTCATGGAGGGAGGCATCGCCGACCTTCGTCTCGATCTGAAGCTCGCACCTGATGCCCATCTGGTCAGCGAGCGTCTCTATGTGCCTGTGCAGTCTTTTCCATCGCTGCGCGAAGGGATCACGCTGGACGAGCTGCAGCGAACGTGGACGGGGGCGGGCGATCTGGTCAGGCTGCTGGTGACCGAGGAGACGTCCGCTGATTTGGCCCAACTCTGGGGGTCGCCGCAGGAGAGCGTGGCGCTCGTGCCAGCCGGAGAGCTGGCTGCCGCTCTCTGGCAGGACGAGCAGGCCATGGGCATCGTTCCCTTCGAACGGCTGGAGCCACGGCTCAAACCGCTGCGGCTGGATGGGCTGTCGGCGGTGGACAATCGGCTGGAGCAGGGCGATTGGCCGCTGGCGCTGCGCTCCTGGCTGCATGGTGCGGGCGCGGAGGCGGACGATCTGCTGGCGCATCTGCGGGCGAGCGTACTGGCGACCAACCGCGACCCCGACAAGCTTACCGTGCTGGTGATGACCGGTGTGACGGCGATGTCTCGTACCACGGCCTGGAAGATGGAAGTCTACAGCGATTACAGTTACCCCGCCCACGTCGTTGGCCCTGAGCTGGCTGCTGCCGATATCACGCACATCAGCAATGAGGTACCGTTCGTCTCCGGTTGCGTGGCCAATCCTGCTCTCAATAGCCTCACACTCTGCTCCAAGCCAGAGTACCTGGCCGCGTTGGACGAGGTGGGGGCGGACATCGTCGGCCTGACGGGGAACCACCAGAACGACTTTGGTTTCGAGGCCATGCTCGAGTCACTGAAGATCTACGCCGAGCATGGGCTGCCGGTGTACGGCGGCGGCGCCAATGACGAGGACGCGCGCCGGCCGCTGCTCATCACGCACAACGGCAATCGACTGGCCTTCTTGGGAGCCAATCAACATGGCCCTATCGGGGCCTGGGCGACTGCCGATGGCCCCGGCTCGGCCCGCTTCGATCTGGAGACCATGCGGGCGGACATCGCCGCCGTCCGGCAGGAGGTGGACCTGGTACTCGTGGAGCTTCAGTATACCGAGACCAATGGACAGGGGGAATACCAGACGGAACCGGTGTGGCAACAGGCGGAGACTTTCGAAGCCCTCAGTGGTGTGGGCGCCGATATCGTCACTGGAGTACAGGCCCACCGCCCGCAGGCGCTGGAGTTCACCCCCGATGGCTTCATCCTCTTCGGTCTGGGCAACTTCTTCTTCGATCAGATGAACTGGTGGGAAACTCGACAGGGACTGATCGCCCGCCATGCCATCTACGATGGCCGCCACATCAGCACGGAGTTGCTGGTAACCATTCTGGAGGATTGGTCGCAGCCCCGTTGGGCCACCCTCGAGGAAAGGCAGGAGGTCCTGGGTACCGTCTTCGCTGCCAGCGGGTGGTAGTCCCAGCGGAGCTTCAACTCGCTCTCGCTGCATTGCCAATGCCAAGTTCGGCGACAAGGCGCAGCGTGACTGATAGGGACATCGGGAGTGCAGTGTTGAGTTGGTTCTTATGGGTGGGAAACTTTCCGCTTCTTCCGCTTTTCCGCTGACAGCCATGGAGTAAGGGTTTTATGATTGGTGCACCTGGAGGCATGATGAGCAATGACATCCCCAAGGCAGTGGTAGCCGGCCACCTTTGCCTGGACATCATCCCTGGGCTGTCAGACCTGGCGCTGGAGAGCGGTACCGACTTCTTCGTGCCGGGCAAAGTGAGGCTCATCGGCCCTGCCACGCTCTCCACCGGCGGGCCGGTCTCCAACACCGGACTGGCCCTGGTCCGGCTGGGGATAGACACGGCGTTGATGGGCAAGGTGGGCGATGACCCCCTTGGCTCCCTGATCCGCTTGCTCCTGGCACAGTGGGGCGTCAGCGAGGGTGTGATCACTGTCGAAGGGGAGACGAGTTCCTACACCATCGTCCTTGATCCGCCGGGGCTGGACAGGATGTTCCTGCATCGGCCAGGGACCAATGATACCTTCTCCGCTGAAGATGTGCAGTACGACCTCGTGGCCGAGAGCGAGTTCTTCCACTTCGGCTATCCGCCTATCATGCGGCTGATGTATACTGAGCGAGGCCGCCAGCTCATCGAGATATTCCGGCGCGTCAAAGCGCTGGGCGTGACCACCTCGCTGGACATGGCCATGCCCGATCCCAACTCCGAGGCAGGGCGAGCGGACTGGGAGGCCATCCTGCAAGGGGTGATGCCCA
>CAZPMV010000152.1:6343-7941 GCA_964587335.1 uncultured Anaerolineales bacterium | reverse complement strand
TTCGATCCCCATAACGTGCGAGCGGATCAGCTTGTCGATCTGCACATGATCCTCCGAATCAGCCGATGGAGCCGACGGAGCCGATAGAACCGATACTGGGGCGGGAGTGACCCGTGGGGAGGCCCTGAGCAGCGTGGGCGGCAACAGCACCAGCATGCGCAGTGAGCCCCTCGGCGCGGGCGATAGCCTCAGCGGCAGGAGCCAGCCTCTTGGTTGTAGCGTCCCCTGGCGCGAAGATGCTGGTTACCTTGAGGAACTCTCGCACATGGAGCGGCGACGCGAAGCGGGCCGTACCCCCCGTGGGCATCACGTGGCTGGGGCCGATCACGTAGTCCCCCAGAGCCTCAGACACCTGTTGGCCAACGAAGACGCCACCGGCATTGTGCACCCGCCCCACCAGCGGCCAGGGATCGGCCACCAGAAGGCAGAGGTGCTCTGGAGCATACTCATTGGCCAGAGTCAGCGCTTCATTGAGATCAGCGACAACGATGATCGCGCCCTGTCCCTGTAGCGCTTCGGCAATGATGTCAGCGCGGTCTAGCAGGGGAAGCTGCCGGTTAACTTCGCTCTGCACGTTCTTTGCCAGTAGCTGCGAGGGGGTGACCAGCAGCGCCGTGGCCAGGGGGTCATGTTCGGCCTGAGCCAGCAGGTCGGCGGCAGCCAGCGGGGCATTCGCTGTCCGGTCGGCGATGAGCAGCGTCTCGGTGGGACCGTGGAGGCCGTCAATGCCCACGTCGCCGTAAACCTGCTTCTTGGCCAAGGTGACAAACAGCCCGCCGGCGCCTACGATCTTGTCAACCCGCGGTACACTCTCGGTGCCGTAGGCCAGCGCTGCCACCGCCTGTGCCCCGCCCAGCAGGAACACCTGCTCCAAGCCCACCACCCGCGCCGCGGCCAAGATGGACGGCGCCGGCAGACCTGCTGATTCGGTTCTATCGGTTCCATCGGCTGATTCGGGGCCGGGCGGCGTGGTGACCACTATTTCTTCCACGCCGGCCACCTGCGCGGGGATGACGGTCATCAGCAGCGAGGAAGGGTAGGCGGCGCGGCCACCAGGCACGTAGACGCCCACCCGTTGCAGCGGGCGGACCAACTGGCCCAAAGCGCCCCCCTCGTCGTCCCACTCCAGCCACGAGCCACCAGGCTCCCGCTCGTGGAAGGCGCGGATACGGTCGCTAGCCAGGTGCAATGCCTCCTTCAGTTGCACATGTGTGGCCTGGTAGGCGGCCTCAATAGCGTTGGCATCGGCTGTCAGCGTGTCGAGATCCACGCCGTCAATGCGGCGCGTGTATTCGCGCAAGGCCGCGTCCCCACGGCAGCGCACGTCTGCCACGATCTGGGCCACCGCCTCTCTGGGTGAGATCTCGCGCCCGAAGAGTTGCCTCAGCCGGGCGGACACGGCTGGTGGCGGTGACGGCTCGACCCCAGCCCGCAGGCTGGCAATGTGGTCTCGGCCAGCCTCCAACCCCTCGATCAGACGGATGAACTCGCTCACTCTCCTCTCCTCAGGAATCAGCCGATGGAGCCGATGGAACCGATGGAGCCGATAGAACCGATCCAACATGCATGGCTTCTAGCAGACTCTGGATCTCCTTCAA
>CAZPMV010000152.1:0-6243 GCA_964587335.1 uncultured Anaerolineales bacterium | reverse complement strand
CCGATAGAACCGATCCAACATGCATGGCTTCTAGCAGACTCTGGATCTCCTTCAAGCGCAGGCGGTGGGCAACCCGGTTGACGATCACTGTGGCCTGGCAGGACATGATCTCCTCTAGTTCTACCAGACCGTTCTCCCGCAGCGTCCGGCCAGTTTGCACCACGTCGACCAGCAGGTCAGCCAGGCCAACGCAAGGAGCCAGCTCCACGGAGCCCATGAGGTGGATGATCTCGGCCGAGATGCCTTGCTGCAGGAAATGCGCCCGTGCCAGACGTGGGTACTTGGTAGCGACCCGTATGCTGCTGACCAGCCGGAAGTCGCGGCCCCGCTGCTGTGGAGCGCCAGCCAGTACCAGCCGGCAGTGTCCGAAGTCAAGCTGCAGTGGCTCGTACACGTCGCGGCCGCTCTCTCGCAGGACGTCCTGACCGACGATGCCCAGATCGGCGGCGCCGTATTCTACGTAGACGGGCACATCGGACGATCTGATGAGAAGATAGGACAGATTGGCTTCCGGTTCGTCCACCAGCAGTCGACGGGAGCCGTTGTCGACCGGGCAGCCATATCCCAGGCGACGGAAGAGGGCTGCGGAGGACTCCAGAAGGCGGCCTTTGGGCAAGGCGACGGTCAACGGTTCCACGTGCTCATCTCCTCCAGCAATTCTGCGGCGGTGACAGTTCGCTCACTCTCCTCTTCGGTCAAGAGCCAGAGCTTGTCATCACCCTGACAGCGCAACACGTGGTGGGTTCCCCGGCGGTGGGCATAGGCCAGCAACGCAGCACCGTCACGGCCCAGTACGTCCACTTCGATACGGTACCCTTCCTGGCGGAAACGTCGGATTTGAGCCAGACACTCTGGGTGGGCGCAGCGGTGGACCACCAGGTGTGGACTGATTGAAGGGGCAAGTCGTTGCTGTCGGGCTTGGCCCAGCAGCGCCCGTTCTATCCCCAGCCCAAATCCCACTGCGGCCAGCGGCTGCCCGAACTGGCCTATGAGTTCGTCGTAGCGCCCGCCACTCAGGATGGGCCATCCAAGGCCGGGAGCCACGCCGCGGAAGGTGATACCGGTGTAGTAGTCCATGCCCCGCACTTCACCCAGGTCGAGGATCACCCGGTCGGCCACGTCATAGGCCTGGAGCAAGCGGTACACCTGAGCGAGGTATTCAGCAGCCTGCGCTACCGCTCCTCCGATGGTTCGGGCTTCCTCCAGCACCTCGAGCCCTCCCATCAGCTCAGGCAAGCGGGCGAGCAGGTGCCTGCGCTCGTCGGTCACCCCGGCTTCGTCCAGGGCGGCGTGCAACCGGACGCGGTTGCGGTAATCGGTAGCCTCGCGGATGCGATCCAGTTGATCGGAGGGAAGACCAGCGGTCAGTGCTCGGAAGAGGGCCATCTGTCCCAGGTTGATCTGGAATTCGTGGAGGCCCAGCGCTTCCAGGGCAGCCACTGCCAGGGCCACCACCTCGGCATCGGCGGCGGGAGTGTGGGCGCCGATGAGTTCCACGCCAGCTTGTGTAAACTCTCGCTGGCGTCCTACCTGCGGCTCCTCGTAGCGGAATACACTGCCGGCGTAGAAGCACCGCACAGGCAGCGGCTGGTCGAAGAGCTTGGTGGCCACCATGCGAGCCACCTGGGTGGTGAAATCGGCCCGCAGCGCCAGGGTGCGCCCTTCCCGGTCGAAGAAGCGGTACATTGCTTGGCGCAAGTCCGGGCTGGCACCCACAACCAGATTGTCGTCGTACTCGAAGATGGGCGGGATCACCTCGTGATAGGCCCAACGCGAGAAGAGGTCACGCAGCGCGGCCTCGGCCCGGCGCCGGCGGGCTGCCTCACCCTGAAGGAGATCCTGTACGCCGTGCGGGAGATGCGCTCGCACGTTCTGCTGGTCAACCACCTATGCCCCCTCTCGGCTCTACTTGCATTCGCGCCACGCGAAGCAGATTCCTCGCAGTTCTGTGCACCAATCGATACCTACCCCAGAGCAACTCTCTCGGCGCGTCTGCGCTTCAACAAAAAAAGGACCGGTCGATTGACCAGTCTGTGCGGATGAGGCCCGGCAGGAAGACGCCCCCGGCGGAGCGTCGGGTCCCATCCTATGATGTCCTATGATGGGCAAAAGGGCAGGTAGAAGGCGCGGACACCTTTGCCAGTTGCATGCAACTGGCAAACACTATGACCCGACGCTTAGCGAAGGAGGGTTGGCTCTGCACCGTTTCTGCTCCTGCTATTATGATGATGAGCAATTATAGCACCCAGGGCTAAGATTGTCAAATCATGAATTTTGGATCTGGTGGCGGATCCTCGGGGGGGGGAGGGTAACGCAGTTCCACGGACCGGCCCGGTTACTGCAATTCGCTTTCCACTGCTTCGCCGTAGGCGCCGGTGAAGTAGGCCAACATCTGCGCCTCTATCGCCGCCTGCCAGTTGTAGTACAGTGACGCCAACTGCATCGGCGCGTCGCCCTGGCGCATGATGCGCGCGTTCTCTGCATAGTGCATGGGCAACACGGGATCCTCGTCACGCACCAACTTGATCAGCTCCTCGGCCCGGCTCTCTGCCAGATCGAGCATCTCGGCCAGAGCGCTCTCTCTGGTCAGCCCAATCACGTTGCCCTCTTGGTCCATCTGGGCGCCCAGGCTGTAGTGCTTGGCCAGCGCTACCGCCGATTCAGCCCAGGCCGTCAGACTACTGCCCAGCTTGGATATGGAGCGCGCCGGCTCCTCCCACGTCTCCTGCTCCATGGCCTGCATACCCCAGACTGCATAGACGGCATCCCGATAGTCTTCATCCCAACCTCTGTACCGGGACTTCATCACGTCCAGAGAGACCTGCGCCTGGTTGGCCTGGTGCTCCACGACGACGCTGTCGAACAAGGCCAGATTGGCGTCAGCAGCCCGTCGCAGAAGATCGGCCATGATGGTGATTCGCCCATCGGCTGGCGCCGGCGCCTCTCCGAAGCCCATCCCCAGATCCAGTGCATCGCGCGTCATGTCCAGGAAGAGAGAGGCAATCACGTAGTCGTATGCGGCCTCATATACCCAATCCAGCAGGTCTTCCTCCCCTGTTCCCTCTTCCTTTTCTGTCATGATGTAGTTGAACAGGTTGTCGCCCTGAAGATTGTATCCCCAGGCCACCGCGAGATTGCCCCACCCGTCCATGAGTGCAATGACCTCGCTGGCGCTGCGCGGGCGTTCTGCTTTGAGGCTCTCGACGAGGCCATGCATCTCCTGTCCACTGGTGGCGGTCGCCCTGAGTTGATCGAGCAAAGCCTCGAACCCCTGCTGGTAGTAGACCTCATCCAGGGTCGCAGCTTGCAGATTGGTCTCGGCATCGAAGGCCGCCTCCCAGGCGCGCTGGTGGGCAACGGCGACCAGGCCCTCCGAGAGCGCCCGCTCCGCAAGCTGAGCCTGTCCATCACCATACGTTGGTTCGCGCTCCGCTTGGGCCTCGGCGCTCAGACTGTTGAAGCGAATACGGGCTTCCTGGTAGCGACTGAGCCAGGTCTTGGTCGAGGCGCGCACCTTGTCGTAGGCGCGCGCAGGAAACTCGATGGATCCGCTCACTTGTGGCCGCGGCAAGGGCTTTCCAGTTAGGATCTCATAGGCCTCGAAGAGATTCGCCACCTGACGAACCTCCACCCCTAGTTGCCTCCCTGCCTCGACCACGTCGATCTGTTGCCGGAGGTTATCGTCGTAGTCGTAGCGCTGGCCAGCCGGTATCAGCACCAATGTCTTGCCCACCTGGGCAGCGCCCTCGATCTTGTGAGGGATGCCACCCACCAGGCCAATGGTCCCATCAGGATTGATGGTCCCCGTCATGGCCGCATCTTCACGCACCGTGTCGCCCAACAGGGCCGCCAAGACGCCGATGGTCGTCAGTCCACCGGCGCTCGGCCCATCTATGTAGGGGATGCCGGTGTCAAAGCTGAACTCGAATTTCTCCGGGTTGACCCCCAGCAGCAGGGAAGACAGCGTGACGGCGGTCCAGCCCGAGGCGCGCCACATGGGTCCGGTGCCCTCCACATTCTCGTTGAAGAACCCCACCCGCAATCCCGAATCGTCCTTGCGGCGCACCGTGATGGTGGCCTCATGACAGATGCCCTCCGCCCCCGTCGCGGTTTCCTGGTAGGCCAGAGCCCATATCTTGGCTTGTCTTGTGTCGCTTGCCGCAGGTATGGCGGTCGGCGAGGGTTGTGTGAGCGGCGTGGGAGACGCCACCTCGGCAACCGACGTCTCCACGGCTATCAACTCTTCGACAGTGGGAATCGCTTCACTGGTTGGGGTAACCACGACCACGGGCGCGCGGGTAGGTTCAGGCGCTTGTCTCCACACGCCAGCAGCACTCAGTCCACCAATGAGCCCACCCACTGCCGTTATCAGAGCAGCACTCCCCGCGAGGATACCAGGCAGTGTTGTCCAGAAGGATTTCTTCCTCTGCTGCGGCTGCTCCGGCTTGTTCTCCATGAGCTTTCTCCTTATGGAGGCCCTGTCAGCGGAAAAGCGGAAAGACCGGAACGTTTGTCTTCCGCTCGTTCCGCTGTTCCGCTGACGAGGTAGGGGAGGCAGCACATCGCTGTCAGCGGAAAAGCGGAAGGAACGGGGCTCGTGTCAACTGTGCAATGTTAGCATCCCGGCGCGTAGCAGAGTCGCATGGTCTTGGGATGTGAGGCGCGCACCTCGTCCAGGCGGCCCAGCGGCGTGGTGTGCGGCGCGTTGTGCAGTAGCTCTGGATCCTCTCGTGCCTCCTCGGCGATCCTCAGCAGCGCTTCGGCAAAGGCGTCCAAGGTCTCTTTGCTCTCCGTCTCCGTGGGCTCGATCATCAGCGCCTCGGGGACAATGAGGGGGAAGTAGTTGGTCGGTGGGTGGAAGCCGTAGTCCATCAGTCGCTTGGAGATGTCCAGCGCCCGCACGTCCGGCGCGCCCTCGATGCGTCCTTCCACCACGAATTCATGCATGCAGGTGCGGTCGTAGGGCAGCGGGTAGACGCCGCGGATGCGGCTAAGCAGGTAGTTGGCGTTGAGCACGGCGTTCTCGGCGACCCGCCGCAGCCCCTCGGCTCCCAGCATGCGGATGTAGGTGTAGGCGCGCACCAGCACGCCGAAGTTGCCGTAGAAGCTCTTCACGGGGCCGATGCTCTTCTCCGGCACGTGCCAGGTGAGGAAGGGGCTCTCTTCATCCTCCTGCTCGACCACGATGGGCCCTGGCAGAAACGGGGCCAACTCAGCAGTGACGCCGACGGGGCCAGCGCCCGGCCCGCCGCCACCGTGTGGCGTGCTGAAGGTCTTGTGCAGGTTGAAATGCATAACATCGAAGCCCAGGTCGGCTGGCTTGCAGATACCCAGCAGGGCATTGAGGTTGGCGCCATCGCCATAGACCAACCCGCCTGCCTCATGCACCAGCCGCGTCACCTCCAGCACGTGCTCATCAAAGAGGCCCAGCGTGTTAGGATTGGTGAGCATCAACCCTACGACCTGGTCGCTCAGGTGAACTCTCAGTGCGTCCAGGTCAACATTGCCGGCGGCGTCTGAGGCAATCTCCACCACCTTCAGCCCCGACATAGTGGTGGTAGCGGGATTGGTGCCGTGGGCGGAATCGGGTACCAAGATCACGTTCCGCTGCGTCTCGCCGCGGTCGTAGAGCGCCTTGCGCATGATGAGCACGCCGGTCATCTCGCCTTGAGCGCCGGCCGCTGGCTGCAAACTGATGCCAGGGAAGCCGCTGATCTCCCCCAGGAACTCCTGCAGTTCGTACAGAAGCACCAGCGCACCCTGAACGGCGTCAGGAGGCTGGAGTGGGTGCAGTTGGGTGAACCCCGGCAGCCGGCTTATGGCCTCGTTCACCCTGGGATTGTACTTCATCGTACACGAGCCCAGGGGATAGAAACCGGTGTCCACAGCATGGTTGAGTTGAGAGAGGTGCACATAGTGGCGTACCAAGTCCATCTCGCTCACCTCGGGCAGCGGCAGGTCGTCTCGCAGGAACCCAGCGGGCAATTTCGCCCGCGGCACATCCGGCTCCGGCAGCCGGCACCCGCGGCGGCCCGGTCTGCTGATCTCGTAAAGCAAAGGTTCAATCATTACACCCTCCATTCTCGTTACCCCCCTTCTCAACCTCCGCCAACGCTTCCACCAACTCATCAATCTTCTCCCTGCTGTTCATCTCCGTCACGCAGACCAGCAGGCCATCGTCCAGTTCGGGATAGTCCCGGCCCAACTCGTAGCCGCCCAGGATGGCCCAGTCATCCAGAAGAT
>CAZPMV010000151.1:0-7979 GCA_964587335.1 uncultured Anaerolineales bacterium | reverse complement strand
GGCAGTTCTTTCAGCGGAGTCATTATACCACAGAGTGCGACAGGCAGCGAAATGCCCGAACACCGGTTGATTTTGAAGATGGGCCTCCCTGTGGTACAATCAGGCTGCTGAAACGTGACGAGTTGTTTCTGATGACGAGGAGTGATCATGAAGCGTTCACCGGATGACGAAGCAGAGTGGATCCGGGCAGAGGTCAACCGGGTCTTCTCAGAGGCGATACCCTACCGCTGGCGGCAGGAGCGGGGCTCTGTGTGGCACCCCCCTACTGACGTCTATGAAACCGACGACAGTGTGGCCGTGATCGTCGAGATAGCGGGTCTGAAAGAAGAGGACTACGAACTGACACTGACAAGCCGCACGCTGATCGTCGCAGGCCATCGGCGGGATCCAGCAGACAAGCTGGCCTATCACCAGATGGAAATTCGCTACGGAGAGTTTCGCACCCGCGTATACTTCCCCTGGCCTCTGCGTGACACGGACGAGGCAATCGAAGCAACGTACGAAGACGGTTTCCTACGCATCATACTGCGCAAGGCGCAACCGCGACGAGCATAGGTGAAGTATGACCGCGATGAATGCGAGTGAAGAAGGGGAAGAGCGAGATACTGGAAAGCCAATAGAGGGATGAGAGGGATACTGACAGTGGAACCCAAACGTAAGAACGAACAACGAGAGAAATCAAGGGTCGAAAAGGGACAGAAGCAGAAGACAATGAAAGGGACACCTATGCCGCTTCTCGGACGAGGTCGGAGTGACAGACGGAGACAACAAGGCGAGCAAGCCCTTCCAGTGGTGATAGAGACAGACGACGCGCCCAGCATGCCTTCGGAACTGCCGATCCTGCCGCTGCGGGGTGTGGTGGTCTACCCTATGATGTGGCTGCCGCTGACCGTGGGCCAACCTCGCTCCATCCGACTGGTGGACGACGCGGTGGTCAAAGATCGCATCATCGGCCTGGTGACATCAAAGAATGCTGAGAAAGACGAGCCTGGACCGGACGAGATCTACGCCGTAGGCACGGCGGCCGTCGTGCACCGGCTGCTCAAGGCGCCGGACGGTACGGTGCGCCTGATCGTCCAGGGGTTGGAACGCATCCGCATCGGGCCGTATACCCAGGAACAGCCCTACCTGCAGGCACACGTCGAGCTTGCTCCTGAGTTTCTGGAAGACACCGTAGAGATGGAAGCGCTGACGCGCAACGCTGTGGATCTCCTCCGCCGTCTCATATCTCTGGTGCCGCACCTACCGGACGAACTCGAGATCGCGGCGATGAACGTGGACGATGCCCGCCAGCTCGTCTATCTGATCGCCTCCAGCCTGCGGCTGGACATCGAGGATGCGCAGGAAGTCCTGGAGATCGACAGCGTGCGGGACAAGCTGGTCAAGCTGACAGTCTTGCTGAACAAGGAACTGGAGGTGCTGGAGCTGGGGCACAAGATACAGAGCGAGGCCCAGTCCGAGATGGAGAAAATGCAGCGGGAGTTCTTCTTGCGGGAGCAAATGAAGGCCATCCACAAGGAGCTGGGCGAGGAAGATGGAACCGCTGCCGAGGTCAAGGAAATCGAAGAGCGCATCGCCGCTGCGACAATGCCAGAGGAGGCCGAGAAAGAAGCGCGCCACGAGCTGGACCGCATGCGCAAGATGCCTCCTCAGGCTGCTGAGTACTCCGTGATCAAGACCTACCTGGACTGGATGACCAGCCTGCCTTGGCAGAAGAGCACTGAGGATAACCTGGACATCGCCCACGCCCGGCAGGTGCTGAAAACAGACCACTTCGGCCTCGAGGACATCAAGGAGCGCATCCTGGAATTCCTGGCCGTCCGCGGGCTGCGATTGGAGCGTCAAGAGGAACGCGCCGCCGACGAAGCCGAGGGTATGGTGGACCACATCCGCCGCGAGCGAGAGGGCGTCATCCTGTGCTTCATCGGGCCACCCGGCACTGGCAAGACGTCGCTGGGCCGCTCCATCGCCCGCGCCATGGGCCGCAAGTTCGTCCGCATGTCGCTGGGCGGCATCCGCGACGAGGCAGAGATCCGTGGCTTCCGCCGCACCTACGTCGGTTCGATGCCGGGGCGTATCATCCAGATGCTGCGACGGGCGGAGAGCAATAACCCCATATTCATGCTCGACGAGATAGACAAGCTAGGCCGCGACTGGCGCGGGGATCCCGCCTCGGCGCTGCTGGAAGTGCTGGATCCAGAGCAGAACGTGGAGTTCCGCGATCACTACCTGGACGTGGCTTTCGATCTCTCGCAGGTCTTCTTCATCACCACCGGCAACTGGATTGATCCCATCCCCGGACCGCTGCGCGACCGCATGGAGATCATCCAGCTCTCCTCGTACACGGAGGAGGAGAAGGTGAAGATCGCCGAAGGCTACCTCATCCCCCGACAGATTCGGGAGAACGGCCTGCGCTCAGAGGAAATCCAGTTCGAAGAAGGGGCCATCCGCCGTGTGGTCCGCGAGTACGCCCGCGAGGCGGGGGTGCGCAACATGGAGCGAGAGCTAGGCAGTATCTGCCGCAAAGTGGCAACGAAGATCGCCGAGGCCGGCGAAGGGGCCGACATCGAAACAGCGGTGATCACTGCCCAGTCGGTGCCCGACTACCTGGGCAAGCGCAAGTACTTCGATGAAACTGCTGAGCGGCTGGACATCCCTGGTGTGGCCGTGGCGCTGGCCTGGACGCCCACAGGCGGAGACATCCTGTTCATCGAAGCGACGCGCATGCCTAGCAGCAAGACACGTACGGGCGACGTGGGATTCACCGTCACGGGGCAACTGGGCGACGTGATGAAAGAAAGCGCCCAGGCCGCGCTGAGCTACGTGCGCTCCAAGGGGTCTGATCTGGGCATTGCAGAAGACTTCCTCGACAAGTATGACATCCACCTGCACATTCCCGCCGGCGCAACACCCAAGGACGGCCCATCGGCGGGCGTGACCATGGCCACGGCGCTGGCGAGCCTGCTCACCGGCCGCAAGGTACGCGCCAACGTGGGCATGACAGGCGAGATCACGCTGCGAGGTAAAGTACTGCCCGTCGGCGGGGTGAAGGAGAAAGTGCTGGCCGCTCACCGCGCCGGGCTAGACACGGCCATCCTGCCCAAGCGCAACGAGAGAGACCTGGAAGACGTGCCCGAACAGGTGAGGGACAAGATGCACTTCATCTTCGCCGAACGCGTGGACGACGTGCTCAATGCCGCTCTGTGCGAGCAGGGCGCGACCGCCACCGACGGCCTCACGTCACCCCAGGAACCCGGCGAGTGCTGATTACATCGTCAGTTCAGACAAGGCAACCAGTACGTCACAGCGACGTGACGGATGCAACATGTGAAGAGCCGCTCCCCGTCGCCAGAGCGGCTCTTTGCTGGCAGCAGAACAACAAGCGGTCCACATAGGAGGCCAAGCCATGGGAGCTCTGATCGGCATTCGCCGCGAGGACAAGTCCATCTGGGAGCGCCGCGTGCCGGTGGTGCCCAGAGATGTCCACAAGATGAAGCGGCAACACGACATCGAGGTGCTCGTGCAACCGTCCGAGATACGTGCCTTCAGCGACGAGGAGTTCGTTCTGGCAGGGGCCACAGTGCGAGAAGACCTCTCGCCGTGCCCCGTGGTCTTCGCCATCAAAGAGATCCCCGACCACGCACTCGAGCCAGGCAAGGCCTACGTCTTCTTCTCCCACGTGATCAAGGGCCAGCCACACAATATGCCCATGCTGCGCCGCATGCTGGAGCTGGGATGCACCTTGATCGACTATGAAAAAGTGACGGACGAACAAGGGCGCCGCCTGATCTTCTTCGGGCGGCAGGCAGGCTGGGCAGGGATGGTGGATACGCTGTGGGCCTTTGGCCAGCGACTGAGGTGGGAAGGCATACCCAACCCGTTTCAGGCGCTGCGCCCCATGCCTGGTTATGGGGGGCTGGCCCAGGCCAAGGCAGCCCTGGAGGTGGTGGGCGAGTGGATCTTGACTGAGGGCCTACCCGCAGATGTGACCCCGCTCATCATCGGCGTTGCTGGCTACGGCAACGTATCCGGCGGAGTGCAACAGATACTGGACATGCTGCCGGTCACGGAGATAGACCCTGCCGATGTGGTGGCTGTGGCTCAGGATGCCGATAGTTCACGCCGTCACGTCTACAAAGTGGTCTTCAAAGAAGAACACCTGGCAGAGCCGATCTCACCCGCTGCTCAGTTCGAGCTGCAAGACTACTACGACCACCCAGAGAAGTACCGCGGCGTCTTCGCGCGCTACCTCCCCTACCTTTCTGTCTTGGTCAACGCCATCTACTGGGCTCCCCAGTACCCCCGCCTGGTGACCAAAGCCGATCTGCGGGAACTGTTCGCGGGCCAGGAAACCCCCAGGCTGCGGGTCATCGGCGACATCAGTTGTGACATCGAAGGAGCCATCGAAGCCACGATCAGATCCACAGACCCGGGCAGCCCGATCTACGTCTACCATCCCGACACCGGCGACACCACTGACGGCTACGAGGGGCAGGGGCCGGTCATTTTGGCCGTGGACATCCTGCCCAGCGAGTTGCCGCGGGAATCGTCCAGCGACTTCAGCCAGGTGCTGCGGGAGTTCATCCCCGTCATTGCCAAGACTGACTTCTCGGCAGATTTCGACGCTCTGGATCTGCCGTCCCCCATCAAGCGGGCTGTCATTGCCCACAAGGGAGAGCTGACGCCTGACTATCGGTACATTGGTAGATTGGTAGATTGGTAGCTGGCTCGGAGTGCAACTCCTCGCCATCAACTGTGACCTCTCATCACCAAGGAGATACCTAAACATGCACAAAGTACTCGTCCTCGGCGCGGGGCTGGTGGCTCGCCCACTGGTCCGCCATCTGCTGGATCATCCTGGCTTTCACGTCACCGTCGCCAGCCGCACGGTCAGCAAGGCAGAACGGATGATCAACGGCCATCCTCAAGGACAGGCGGAGACCTTCAGCATCACAGATGCCGATCTGCTCCATCACCTGGTGGCGGAGCACGATCTGGCCGTGAGCCTGCTCCCCTACGTCCACCACGTTCAGGTAGCCAAAGCCTGCATCGCCCACCGCAAGCACATGGTCACCACATCCTACGTCAGCGATGCTATGCGGGCTCTGGATGAAGCGGCCAAGGACGCAGGCATCGTCATCCTCAACGAGACTGGCCTCGACCCCGGCATTGACCACATGTCGGCCATGAAGATCATCCACCAGGTGCAAGGAAATGGAGGGGAGATCGTCAGCTTCAGCTCGTGGTGCGGTGGGCTGCCCGCGCCAGAGGCCAACACGAATCCCTTTGGCTACAAGTTCTCCTGGAGCCCGCGGGGCGTGATCTTGGCCGGGCGAAACTCGGCCCGCTTCCTGCGGGATGGCGAGGAGGTCGCCATTCCTGGGCAAGAGCTGTTCGACAACTACTGGATCGTACCTATCGAAGGGCTGGGCGATTTCGAGGGTTATCCCAACCGCAACTCGCTGCCCTACATCGAGACCTACGGCATCCCGACGACCAAGGAGATGTTCAGGGGCACGCTGCGCAACATCGGCTGGTGTCCCACTTTGAAGACCCTGAGCGAGTTGGGCCTCTTCTCCAACGAGGAGCGGGACGACCCCAACACGCTGACGTTCAAAGAGCTAACCGCAGGGCTCATCGGCAGCGCCGTAGAAGACCTCAAAGCTGACTTGGCGGCTTTCCTGGGAATCGAAACGGATTCGCTGGTGATGTCCAACCTGGAGTGGCTTGGCCTCCTGAGCGACGATCTGCTGCCGGCCGGACAGCGCACTCTGCTGGACGTCCTGGCAGCCCGCATGCTGGAGAAGATGGCCTATGACCCAGGTGAGCGGGACATGATCATCCTACAACACGAGTTCCTGGCCCGGTACCGCGACCGCCAGGAGAAGATCACCTCCACGCTGATTGACTTTGGCATCCCGCATGGCGATTCGGCCATGTCCCGCACCGTCAGTCTGCCGGCGGCCATCGGCGTGAAACTGATCCTGGAGGGCCAGATCGGCGCCCGTGGCGTGCAAACCCCCGTCATCCCGGAGATCTACGAGCCCGTGCTGGCTGAGTTGGAGCAACTGGGGATACGCTGCGTGGAGACAACCGAGATACTGGCGTGAACCCTTATTGGACGCGGACAAACGCGGATGGCCGCGGGTTTTTCTTTCTTTGTCCGTGTTAGTCCGTGGCCTTCCGCGTCCCGCTTGCATCTTCGACGTCTCGCAAGTGTTCCTTGCGGTTGAGATAGACCAGCATCCAACGGCCCAGCCGCCAGGCCAGCTTGTGCACAGCGCCGTTTTCCGTAGAGATCAGAACGTTGTGGCCGCCCGTTAGGCTGCGCACGAGGGTGGCCCAGGCGCCGCCGTGCCCGACGATAGCCACGGTCTGGCCGGGATGCACCTCAATGATCGGATCCACCGCCTGCCACAGCCTCTGGATCAGAGCGTGGTAGTGAGGCGTCGTCTCAGACGAGAGCGTCCATCCAGGCTCTGGCTGGAGAGCATGCGGGTTGGAGTAGCGGGGCAGCTCGTGCCAGTAGGGCTGGTCAGCCTCTTCGAACCCCGCCTTCACGATCACCGGCAACCCCATCTGTTGGCCGATGACCTCGGCCGTCTGGCAGGCGCGCAGCATGGAACTGGAGTAGAGCACGTCAACGGCTTCGTTCTCAACCAGCCAGTCGGCGACGCGTCGCGCTTGTGCCCAGCCTAGTGGTGTCAGGCCACTGTCCATGCCGGCCTCTTCGCCATCGCGGTTGAAGAAGGACTGACCGTGACGGATGAGAAGCAGTTGGATGGTGAGTTCGTGGTCGCTCATGGGTACAAATGGGTGGAACATCCGCTACCTCCCCCGCGTATTCACCAGCACAACACCACAAAGCGACAGTCCCCCACCAGCTAGAGAAAGGACAGCGGGCACTTCCCTCAGCCAGACCCAGGCGATCAGGGTGGCCAGCACAGGCGAGAGGTAGAGAAAACTGGCGGCAATGGAGGCCGGCGACCGCGAGAGGGCATAGGACCAGGATACATAGGCCAGGGCAGCGGGGAAGACGCCCAGGTAGACGACAGCCAAAGTTGCCCCCAGTGGGGCCGAGCGCACCGCTGGCGCCAGGCCGGGCAGGTAGATCAGCATGAAGAGCGTTCCGGCCCAAATGGTGTAGGCAGCGAACTGGACGGCGCTGTACTTCTTGAGATAGGGCTTCTGAAAGACGAAATAGAGGCTTATGCCCAAGGCGGCCAGCAGGACCAGGAAAGCCCCCGGATCGAAGCGCACTCCCTCCCCCTCCCCCAGGGCGATCAGTACAACTCCCGAGAAACTGATAGCAATGCCCAGCCAGCCCCAGACCTTCAGCCTCTCACCGAGGAAGAGCGTGGCCAAGAGGGCGGTGAAGCCCGGCCCTGAACCAATCAGGAGGCTTGCCGCGCCTGCAGTCACAGTCACTTCCCCATGACTCAGCGCTACATGGTAGACGGTGACGCCCAGAAAGCCCAGCAGCAGAATGGCCGGCAGGTCGCGCACCTGCGGCAAGGGCATGCGGATCACCACCGCATACACTGCCAGCACCGCCGAGGCTACAAGGAAACGAAAAAGGGCCAGGTGACCGGGGGCGTAGGCTGACAGGCCAACTCGAATGCCAGCGAACCCCGAAGCCCAGAAGAACAACGTCACTCCGATGGCAAACAGGGTGCGAGTGTCTACACGGGACCTCATGTCTTTGGGTGCGACCTCCGAGGAAGATTGAAGGGCAGTATACCAGCAACTGGCGGCGCTGCCAAATCGAAGCGCAGCGTCCCCCAGGCAGAGGCCCTGGTCGCATCCGCCAGACCGGCTGTACCGATGTACAGCGATTTGACATCTGTGCACTTCTGTGCTATAATAGTACAGCGTAGTCTCCCTGCAACGTGTTGATGGCTCGTAGTCAGGCACGAAACGTAGGGGAGTGCCGTCAAAACGCCACTCCCCTACGCTCCGTGGCTTACTACGAACATCGT
>CAZPMV010000150.1:5069-8037 GCA_964587335.1 uncultured Anaerolineales bacterium | reverse complement strand
GGTATCGCTTTCACGACCAAAGCAGTGTGTGCACCGTCCAGCCCCTGAATCCCGATGGCGGCCATGTACAAGAAACCACGGTCCGGCCAATCTCCTGGATACCAAGCAATGCCGTAGTAATCCCGCGGTCCAATGGCATCCTCAAGCCGTTCCAGTTGCTGGGCGAATACATCCCAGAGCTCTGTTGTGACCGCTTGGTCACCTCTGACCAACGTCATCAACCCGGCGACTTGAAAAGCGTCCTTCTCTTCCACCACAGGTTTCAGGTACGTGCCCTTGTTGATGTGTTTGAGATGCACGAAGGTCAACCCTCGGGAAGCCTCAACTCATCTCTATCCTTCCAGTCTTGGAACATGCTGATCGGCCCCGCCAGCGCTTCGAGCAACTCTTCGGGCACCTCTGCTTGATCCAGTATGCCAACGGCAATCGCATAGGCCACATTCGAATGTGCTTCCCCACGATTGTATTTCTTGTAAAGATCGCGTGAAGGGCCTGTCTCCCATTCGTGAATCCGATAGCTGAGCTCACCACTGCCCATGGTCCCTTCGCGCCACCCGTTGAAGCTGCGGTCGAGTCTCACCAATTCTCGCTGCAACTCTCGCTCATGGGCTTCAGCCGAATACTCACGAATGAGCTTCTTGATGCGTTTGGAATAGCTTTTCGCCACAAGATTACTCCAGAGGAGGAAGTTGTTCAGGGGGATCAATACCTCGATCGTGCGAGCCTGCCTCGGTTTGCGTTTGATGAACCCTCGTCCTAGCCAGGAAAGCAAAGCGGTTTCCGGATAGGCGCTAAATGCGCAACTCCACCACGTCACCATCATGAAGGACATGGTCGCGTTGTACCATCTGTCCGTCAAAGACGCTGCTTCCCCATACGCGGGCTGTCTTCAGCTTCTCAAAGAAATCCCGGTGAACCCCTTCTGCCAGATCCGCTACGGTGCTCCCTTTCTTTAGAGCGAACGGAGCGGTGAGGTCAGGCTCTTTCCCAGGAGCCTTGGAGTAAACCCGGATAATTCCCAGCGACTCGAACACAACTTGCTTCAAACGTTCGAGGTTGCGGCCGGTGGTTGCAGACACTGGGAGCAGAGGCCAGTCACCTTCGAGCAGCTCGCAGAAGATCTCATAATCTTCGTCCGTATTCTCGTCATCGTTCTTATTGACCAACACCAGGACCGGTATGAAGGTCAGACGACGCTGCCCGGCATAGCGCTCCTTCAGATGCAGGGGAATGATGCGGTGCTCTTGCAGCAGATCGATGGTGTCTTCAAGCTGCTGAACTGCATCCGCCTGGAGATCCACCATGAGCAGGATTAGATCTGCCCTGCGGATCAGGCTCAGCAGCTCCGAATTCATATAGTCCCTGTTTAGTGGTGGGGTATCTATCAACTGAATCTGGATGTTTTCTATCGGCATCATGCCTGGGGTCGGTTTCCAGGTGGTAAAAGGAGACGCAGACACCTCGGGAGTAGCATTGGTCAGTATGTCGACCAGAGCCGATTTGCCCACATTGGTGGGACCGATAACCACAAGCTGTCCAGCACCTTCTTTGCGGATGTGGAAGGCAGACACTCGCCTGCTGACACCCTTGCGGATGTGGGAGGAGGAAACCTTTAGCTTGGACAGCCGCTTCCGCAGATCAGCCCTTAGCTTGTCCGTGCCTTTGTGCTTGGGGATGAGAGCCAGATATTCCTCAAGGCTGGCGATCTTCTCCGCAACCGTTTGGGCCGCGCGATATTCTCTTTCGGCCTCAAGAGCTTCTGGGGGGAGGTTCGTGGGCATGGCTACCTGATCACATTCACTTCAAAACGCAGCACTCGACCGCTGCCCCCTCCCCCCGCGATGGCGGGGAGGGCAGATACCAGTTATCTCTCTTGTAGCCACCGGCTAGCCCACCTGTGGTGGGCGCGATAGGCCCCCCACACAGAGCGGGCCCAATGATACGCACGCTCAACGTATTCGTCCGCATTAGCTGCCCCATGCATGTCTGCAACGGTCGTCTGGCCACGGTTCTGAGGAGGCTCCAAAAACGGCATCTCGCGGTCGGACTCAATCTGGACTTGAAACCAGTGTGGATTCGTACCTGTCGAGGCTTCCAAACCATGTTCCAGGAGCATACACAGTCGGAGCAAGTGGACAGCGTTCGACCTGGGACCGTGGTCCTCCGAATGCTGCAGTGCATAGGCATCAACGGTCAGCAGGTGGACGGCGCCGTAGGCTGGATCGCTGTACTCCTGTACCAGGACCTCCTGAAACAACTCCCTGCAGCCTTTGGTACCGCCGGGCACCTTTGCGCCGCACCGAGTGCACCGAGAGCGTGGTCTTGAATCATTCATCGTTGGATCATGCATTCTGGCTACCATCACCGGACAAAGAGATCAGCGGATCAGCTTTTCAAACAGACTGTCGAGCGCAGCTTGTGGGTTAGCATATAAGCCACAGTGGACAGGCCAGATCTGAATGGTGGTGCTACGCGGTGAAACGGGCCTGTGGAACCGTTCGCTCTGGCTCAATTGGCCGATGGCACCCGCAGCCCCAGCGTCCGTCCGATCTCACCAGCTGCCAAATCGGCGAGCAGTGCCCTGACTCCGTATCACAGCAGCAACAGCAGCCTGCTGTCTATTATAAGGTAAAAACCGGCGCGGGGCAATTCAGAACGGATGTACGTGAAGGATAGTCCAACGAACTGCGCACTGAGGTTCGGGATGCTTGTGTGCAAGGCTTAGAGGGACCGCTGAGTGGTGCGAGGCTGGGGGTTCGGGGGTATCCCCCGTCTCAAGCGCCCAGAATCGACGAGCACCCGGGGTTGCTCAAGCTCTAGGTGCTCGCCGAGTGGTGCGAGGCCGGGGGTTCCGGGGTGTCCCCCATCTCAAGCGCCCAGAATCGACGAGCACCCGGGGTTGCCCAAGCCCTAGGTGCTCTATGAAAAAAGGAGGAGAAGAAGAGATTTACTCTTGTATAACATACTA
>CAZPMV010000150.1:0-4969 GCA_964587335.1 uncultured Anaerolineales bacterium | reverse complement strand
CCTGGGTGCCGAATTCGGTGAAATTGCGGTCGGCGGCCACTACGATCATTTCCCCACGTTGGAGAGTCCGCAGCAAGTCACGCGCCGCGCGGCCCAAAGGAACCGTACGGAAACCGCTCCGTTCTCGCCGCGACAAGAAGAACTCCTCCACGCGCGGCGCCTCATGAGTTAGGGCCACACCGGTAAGCGGGATCCCCCGACTGGCAATCCAGGCACCGCCGGCCTCCCAGGGTCCCATGTGGGCGATCATCAGAATGCCGCCGCGACCGGCTGCCAGGGCCTCATGCAAATGCT
Source organism: uncultured Anaerolineales bacterium (assembly GCA_964587335.1). Classification (GTDB taxonomy): domain Bacteria; phylum Chloroflexota; class Anaerolineae; order UBA3071; family UBA3071; genus UBA3071. Next base: position 4,675 of record CAZPMV010000150.1, on the reverse strand, counting down.
CCTCGCCAGTGACCGAAACGATAAGTTCATCCAACTCTCCGTCCAGCAGACGGGGCAGGCGAAAGAAGTCCACCACGCCGTAGGCGAAATGATCGAAGCCTGCACGCGCCGTCCGCTGCACCGCCGCTTCGTCTGCATGGGGACCGAGCACCTGACGCAGGTTGGCCAGCAGTGTGGCCCGCGAGCGCCGATGGATGATCCAGTAGAGCCAGGCGATCCTTTCCGCCAAGCGATAGGCGCGCTCCGTCGGAACACGCACCGCTATCGCCTCGCCCAGCCTGTAGAAAAGGTACCCGATGTAGTTCAGCATGTGGTCCCCACTCAGAAGCAAGAGCGATTCAGTTCCCGCCCTGCCATTTTCTCACCTGCAAGCGGAATCCGTCGCGGTCCATCACCTCCACTCGCTCGCCCGCGGCCACGTGCCCGTCCTCAGAGGTTGCGTTCCACCACTCCCCCTGCACGAAGACGGTCCCATGGGGAGCCAGTGCCGTACGCGCCTCGCCAACTTGCCCCACCAGTCCCTCGCCGCCCGTGACTGCAGGCATACGCAGCGCGGCCACGGCCTTGGCCATGGCGAAGAAGAAGAAGGCCCCTGTGGCTAGCCCCACACCAATCACCAGTGGCAGGGAGACCCGGAAATACGGACTATTGAAGAGCATCAAGGTTCCGAAGACAAAGGAGACGATGCCCCCCAGCGTTAGCGCCCCATGGGTCGGCGCTTTGATGTCCATGATGAAGAGAACAAACGCCAGGCCTATGAAGAACAGACCGCTGTAGTTGACAGGCAGCACCCCCAGTGCGTAGAGCGCCAACAGCAGACAGACAACTCCCACGATACCCGCTGCATAGCCGCCCGGGCTTGAAAGCTCGAACAGCAGAGCGTTGAGCCCCAGAGTCAAGAGAATGAAGGCGATGTTGGGATTGAGAATGGTGTTCATGAACTGCTCGAAGGGATTCAGCAAGAGGTGCTCGACAGGTGCGCCGGCCGTGCTCAACGTGCGCTTCTCCCCGCCAACCTGCACCTCGAAGCCGTCGAGCTGCCGCAATAGGTCATCCACATCATCGGCGATGAAGTCAATGACGCCCAGTTCAAGGGCTTCCTGTGCCGTAGCGGCGGCCGCTTCCTCCACCGCCTTGACCGCCCACTCCGCCGCTTTCTCCCCCCGCCGCTCGGCCAGGTTCTTGATGTCGGCTACCATGATGTTGGTGGCTTTCTTCATCATCGTCTCCGGCAAGTCCTGCCCTTCACCGGTCACGGGTGCAGCCGCGCCGATGCTGCTGCCGGGAGCCATGGCTGCCACGTGAGCCGCCAGAGTGATGAAGGTCCCTGCCGAGCCAGCGTGCGCCCGCGCCGGCGCCACGTAGACAACGATGGGCACCCGCGCCTGGATCATGCGTTGGCTGATTTCCTGGGTGATGTCAGACGATCCGCCTGGTGTGTCCAACTGCAGGATCAGCGCCTCGGTGTCGCGTGCCTCCGCCGCCCGGATGCCTCGCTCGACATAACCGTCCAAGATAGGCGTCACCGCACCCTCGAACGTGAGCACCACCACCGTGCCGCGCTCCAGCCCGCTGACTCCCGACACCAGCGCTGCTAGCACCAGCAGCAGGTAGACACCGATTCGCACAACTTTCCAACGGTTCACTAGCCTAGCCTTCTCAGTCATCGAACCTCACTTCATGCTGTCGTCCACTCGAACAATACCTCACATCGCCGCTCTGGTGAAGAAAAAAAGCTCCTGGCCAGCTTGGCGATCAAGAGCTTCGCAACGCAAGTTCACGCCCCTGAGGCAATCCTAACAAACGTGCCGCGTTGCCGCCCAGGATCTTCTCCTTGTACACAGTAGGTCCATTCGATCAGCGAGGGCTGGATGGTCTCGTAGGGCGCAAGGCGGGTGTGGGAATCCACCACGGAGCCCATGCTCATCTCTCATCTCGGTAGATGCGCACGCTCCGGCGCGGCTCGCGACCATAGCTATGCGAAACCAACTTCGCCTGTCGCGCCATCTCATGCTGCTGACGCCGGATGAAGGATGGCCGCGGCTGAAGCTCCACCGCTTCCGTACCTGCCAGAACGCGGCGTATAGCCTCCTCCATCTCCCGCATGGCGTCGGCAAAGGGATCCTCAGGCTCAACAGTGAGTCCCATGATGTCGGCCAGACAGTCTTCCATCTGCCGCACGGTGTTGGAACGCAGCACGTAGACCGGAACTCCCCGATCTTCCGCCTGGCTGATGGGGCGCGGCCGCCGGCGATAGTAGTTCTTCAGCGTCATAACCAGGCTGGCCGCCTTGACCTGGTCTACAACTTCCAGCGGTATCTGCAAGTTCTGAGCTGCTTGCAGCAGCTTGTTCCTGCCGATGCCGTAGGGATAGATCCGCAACGCTCGATCCGGCGTGATATGCGGCACAGCGGCGCGGCGTTCGGCCTCCGGCAGTGGCAGTCTGACGGCAGGAGCAGCCTCAATCTGCACACTCCCCTTATCATCGCGGTAGCGCAGTTCTGGGTTTAGCGGCCTGCCCCGCAGTAGCCCATCCACGGCCGCCGACACGTCGTGATGCACCGCCAGCCGTTGGCGGTCCTGGATCTCTACCACCACGTCAAAGGTGGGAGGTGCGCGGCGCTCCAGCACCGTCTTCTGCGTCCCTCGCCGCCGCGCCTCCTCGTCGCTCAGGGTCACGCTCTCGATACCCCCTACCAGGTCAGCCAGGGTGGGGTTCATCAGCAGGTTGTCCAGCGTGTTGCCGTGGGCGGTGCCGATGAGTTGCACCCCCCGCTCGGCGATGGTGCGGGCTGCCGCCGCCTCCAGTTCCCGCCCGATCTCATCGATAATGATGACCTCCGGCATGTGGTTTTCCACTGCCTCGATCATCACCTGATGTTGCAGCGCCGGGGTGGGCACTTGCATGCGCCGCGCCTTGCCGATAGCGGGGTGGGGGATGTCGCCATCGCCGCCGATCTCGTTAGACGTATCCACGACTACCACCCGGTTTCGCTCACCCAGGATACGGGCCGCCTCCCGCAGCAGAGTCGTCTTGCCCACGCCGGGCCGCCCCAGCAACAAGATGTTTTTGCCCGACTCTGCGATGTCCTGAACGATGTCAACGACGCCGTACACCGCCCGCCCCACGCGGCAGGTCAGCCCCACGATGTACCCGCGCCGGCTGCGAATGCAGGAAATCCGGTGCAGCGTGCGCTCAATGCCTGCCCGATTGTCGGTGGTGAACTCTCCGATGCGTTGGACAACGTGATCCAACTCCTCCCGGGTAACCTCCTGGTCGCTTAGAGTCACCTCGTGAGCGACAAAACGAGCTTCGGGGAGGCGGCCCAGGTCGAGGACCACCTCCAGCAGTTCGTCGCTGCGATTGGCCTGCCGCACTGCCTGTTCGAGGTGCGGCGGCAAGACGGCCAGCAGGGCATCCAGATCGTCAGTAATACGTTGTTGCATATTGTGTACGTCGTTCCTTGATTCCCGTGATCAGTGATTGGTAATCAGATGCCAGGGAAGCGTGCTGATCGCTGGCCACCGATCACTCCATGCTGCTGGGCACCGCGCCAGGCACCGATGGCTCTGGCCGAGCTTCCAGTGCGGGCCAGACGCGCCGCACCGGCTCCCTGGCCCGCACTACTGTGTGTTTGACCAAGCAGGACCAGGTAGCGGCAGGGTGGAAGCCATGCTTGGCTAACGGTGCACGCACCCCGCTTTGGTACTCCCGTATCAGACAATACGCCGGCCTCCGCGGGTAGGCCGCCAAAGCCGCTAGACCCCGCTCTAGGAGTGCCAGCACCTCGGTATCCTCATGGAAATCCCCCCACAGCCTCAAGCAATGGCCAGACCATCCGGTCTCCACCAGCACCAGGCCGGCAATCTCCCGCTCTCGCACCAGCGCCATTCGCTCCCAGCGCCCAGGAGCCCACCATGTCAGTGGGGGATCGCCCGCTCGGCTCGCCCCTCCCCCCTCCACCTGTTGCACCCGGCGAGGCGTGACGGCGGCGTGGAGCTTCTGCAATGCCCAACTGTCCACAGAGGTCAGAGGGCGGATCTGGGGTGATCTTGGTGCGACAGCGATTCCGGTGGATTGCTCCAGACAGTACGCCTCCTCCCGCGTGTAGGGAACGAAGCCCACCTGGCGGAACAGCGAGAGCGTCTCCTCAGCGTCCTCCAAGACGCTGACAAACAGCCGCTGCACCTGCCGCTCGCCTGCCTCTTGGACGCAGTGAAACAGCAGGCGACGCCAGAGGGCCGCGATCTCCTCGTTGCCCTCCAGGGTCGGAGCCAGAAAAACGATGTCCACCTCCGGACGGCCTGGCCGCGGCCGCATCTGGATGATGCCTCCCCCAGCCACCTTGGAGACATAAGTCGCTGAGCCACTGCCCCACCAACGAAGTGGCGCGCTCAGCGCAGCCCACGCAGACGGCTCGTAGCCGATCAGAGCATGGCGCGGGTCAAGCCACACGCCGTGCCGCTGCAGGCGGGATATCAGGAAGAGATCACTCAGCCTAAAGGGACGGATCATGCCCGTCGAGACCTGTTCGCAGTAAGGCGGGTTTCTAGCTCCAACACGGTTCAGACAAGCTGTTCTGAGGCAGTTGCACTGCCGAGGTCGGGAGTTCAACTCCATCCCAACTGAACTGTGTTGCTTCTAGCTCCGATACAGTTCAGATAAGCTGTTCTG
>CAZPMV010000149.1:5395-8068 GCA_964587335.1 uncultured Anaerolineales bacterium | reverse complement strand
CCGCTGCTATCTCTGTCTTCTTCAGCCGCTGCGCCACCCCCTGGCTGAGCTTCCATAATTGCCCCTTGAGCGCGTCCGTGTCTCTCAGGTTGCGGGCGAAGGTCCTTTCTTGGCTCACCGACTTGACTTCGTGCTCCGTGACCACGGACCGGTTGTCGATCCCCATCGCCCGCCGCGCCATGCTTTCGCCGTGCCGGCCGAAGCAGGATCGCAACTGTGCCTCCGGCAATTGCGCCAGGTCGCCCACCGTTTTCACGCCCATCTCCGCTAACCTCTCGGCTGTCACGGGCCCCACGCCCCACAATACCTTGACGCGCAGGGGGGGGCAGAAAACTGGCCTCCTCGCCAGGGCGCACCACGGTCAGCCCGCCCGGCTTGTCCCGATCCGAGGCAACCTTGGCCACCAGCTTGTTGGTCGCCACGCCCAGCGAAGCCCCCAGGCCAACCTCTTGCCTCACCCTGTTCTGAAGATGCCTGGCTAACTCAATGGTATCGTCCCAGATGGCTACCTCTTCGGTCAGGTCCAGAAACGCCTCGTCAATGCTCATCTGTTCCACCAGCGGCGACGTATGGCGCAGGATCGCCATCACTCGGCGGGAGTACTCCCGGTACAACCGATGGCGAGGCGGCAGCACGATCGCCTGCGGGCAGAGTTGTAGGGCGCGGTACATGGGCATGGCCGAGCGGATGCCGAAGGTCCGAGCTGGGTACGACGCTGCAGCGACCACCCCCCGCGTCTCTGGTCGCCCGCCGATGAGCACCGGCTTGCCCGTCAGATCGGGGTTCTCCAGCATCTCGACGGCGGCGAAAAAGGCATCGAGGTCCAGGTGGACGATGGCGCGTGGCCGGTCAGACATGCACAGCCTCGCGGTCAGGGGCCACTTGGCCGAAGCTCTCGACGTATTCCAGCGACTGGTGTCGGAAATAGGTGTTGTACAGCTCGGCATAGTGACCGCCTAGCGTCAACAGCTCGTCGTGTGTGCCCTCTTCGATGATCTGGCCGTGATCCATGACGATGATGCGGTCGGCGTTCTTGACGGTGGACAGCCGGTGGGCAATGACGATGGCGGTCCGGTCGCGCATGATGGTTTCCAGTCCTTCCTGGATTTGGGCTTCGGTGAAGGGGTCTACACTGGCGGTTGCTTCGTCCAGGATGAAGATGGCGGGGTCTTTGAGCAGCACCCGCGCCAGGGCAACTAGCTGCCGCTGGCCCATGGAAAGGCTGGCCCCCCGCTCGCCCACGTCGGTGTCCAGCCCATGCGGCAGGTCGCCCAACCAGTCTCCGTGGCTAATGTGCATGGCCGCATCCAGCACCTGCTCGTCGGTGGCATCGGGCCGGGCGTAGCGAATGTTGTCCCGTGCAGTGCCAGAGAAGAGAAACGGCTGCTGCGGTACCAGGCCGATGTGCTGGCGATACTGGCCCAAGTCCAGGCGGCGGATGTCCCGACCGTCAATCAACAGTTGTCCCTCCTGGAACTCGTAGAAACGGGCGATCAGCCGGGCCACGCTGCTCTTGCCTGCTCCCGTATGGCCTACCAGCGCCAAGGTCTCTTGGGGGCGGATGTCCAGGTTGAAGTTGGGCAACACGACCTCTTCGCTGGTGTAGGCGAAGGTGAAGTCGCGGAATGCTATCTGGCCTTCTAGCCGTTCCACCGGTTCGGCCGCCTTCTGCACTACCTTGGGTTCAGCGTCAATCAGCGCGAACACCCGCTCCGCGGCAGAGAGCCCGTCCTGGAACTGGCTCCAGAAAGAGGCGATGTTCATCAGCGGCCACCAGTAGAACCCCGCGGCCTGCATGAACAGGTACCAATCGCCAGGGCTCACCGCCCCGCCTCGGGTCGCTAAGCCGCCAGTGTAGACCAGCAGCGCCACGCCCAGACCGGAGGCGAGACCCATGACTGGAAAGATCGTGTTGAGCGTCAGGCCGCGCCGCACTCCAACCTGATAGGCCTGCTTGTTGTTGACATCAAAGGAGTCGTAGATAGCCTGTTCCTGCCGGAAGCTCTTGGCCACCATGATGCCGCTGATAGACTCTTGAATCTGAGCGTTGATCTTGGCCGTCACCCGGCGGGCCTGCTGCGTGACTCTGCGTGCCACTCTCCGGAACCTGAGCGCGATGGCGACCGCAATGGGCGTCATGCCCAGCAACAGCAAGGTCAGCGTGACGTTGATAGTGAACAGCCATACAGAGAGGATGATGACCAGTAGCACCTGGCTGAGCAGATCCATGACCAGGGCGACGATGGTGGCGAAGTCCTGCGTGTCGGAGGTGACCCGGCTGACGATTCTGCCCGAGGGATGCTCGTCGTAGAACGACAGATCATGGTGGATGGTGGCGTTGAAGACATCCTCTCGCAGCTTGAGCACCACATTGCCTACAACTTGGGCGGAGGACATCTGCCGGATGTAGTTGAAGACCCAGGCGGCAACGCCCAGCAGCAACACCCCCGCGGTCACGATCAGCATGGCCTCGGCCGACGGGTTGACCGCCAACATGTCAATGCCTTTGGAGATAAGGATTGGCCCGCCGGTGCCGGCCGCCGAGTTCAGCAGGATCATGGCGGCCACCAAGATCATCTGTCGGGCATGTGGCCGAAAATAGCTGATGATCCGGCGCAGCAGTTCCCTATCGCTGTAACTGCGGTCGTATGCCTCGGTGTCGAGGCCGTCAAG
>CAZPMV010000149.1:0-5295 GCA_964587335.1 uncultured Anaerolineales bacterium | reverse complement strand
CCAATCACTCGTACCGCGAGAAGATTCTCTTGTAGTCAGCACTTCGCTCCATCAACTCCTCGTGCGCCCCCTGATCCACCAACTTACCCCGGCGCAGAACCAGAATGCGGTCAGCCCAGCGGATCTGGCTGAGCCGGTGGGTAATGATGAAGGTGGTGCGCTCGCTGCTGATGCGCCGCATGGCCTGTTGGATTTGGTCTTCGGTGGCGCTGTCAATGGCGCTGGTGCTGTCGTCCAGGATCAGAATGCGAGGATCGGTGAGGAAAGCGCGAGCGATGGCGATGCGTTGGCGCTGCCCGCCAGAGAGGGTCACGCCCCGCTCTCCTACTTCGGTGTCGTAGCCCTCGCTGAAGCTGGTGATGAACTCGTGAGCCTGGGCTTCGCCAGCCGCCTGCTCGATGGCTTCTTGGCTAGGGTCGGCGCGGCCGAAGGCGATGTTTTCGGCCAGGGTGCGGGAGAAAAGAAACACATCCTGCTCGATGGTGGAGACCTGCGAGCGAAGCGATTCGAGGTTCCAGTCGCCCACATCCACGCCGTCTACCAGCACCCGGCCGGAATCGACGGCGAAGATGCGGTTGATGAGCTGGGTGAGTGTCGTCTTGCCAGAGCCTGTCTGGCCCACGATGGCGATGGTCTCTCCCGGCTGGGCGGTAAAGCTGACGTTGTCCAGCATCGGCTTGCCATTGTAGCTGAAGCTGACATTCTCGAAAACCACTTGCCCTTGAATCGGCCGGGCGACACCCTCCTCGTTCTCGTCCAGTTCCGTTTCCGTGTTGATCATTTCCAGGATCCGCTCAGCGCCAGCCACGCCCAACTGCACCAGGTTGAAGGAGAAAATCGAGATGAACGTGGGGAAGCGAAGCGTGCCCATTAACCCCATGAAGGTCACCACCTGGCCCATGGTGACGATGCCTGCCCGCCAGAGCAGCATGGCGTGCAGAAAACCAGCGGCCCAGGCCAGGCTGAAGGCTAGCATTGGCAGGTAGCGGGCCTGGATTTCTCCCTGTTGCACGAAGTAGTCGCGGAACTGACGGGCGTTGCGGGCGAATCTCGCCCATTCGTGTTTCTCCTGGGCGTTGGCTTTGACGATCTCGATGCCGGCGATGGCCTCTGCCAGCCCGGCGTTCATCGTCCCGAACTGCTCCCGTTGGGCTATGCTGACCGGTTTGAGCCGTCGGTTGTAATCGGCTACGGTGAGGGCGAGCAAGACGATGAAGATGGACGGGACAAGCAGCAGCCGCGGCTCCATTTGGCCGATCAAGACGATGGGCACGATGACGGCCATTACCGAATCGGTGATCAGCATCAGGCCAGGGCTGAACATCAGGTTGAGCGCGCGCACGTCATTGGTGGCGCGGGCCATGATGTCGCCGATCCGCTGCCGTCCGTGAAAGGTCTGGCTCTTGCCCAGCAGGCTGGCGTAGAGCTCATCGCGCGCGTTCCGCTCAATGCGCTGGGCCAGAAACTCGACGGAGAAATTGCGGATCAATCCCGTCAAACCTTGCAGGGCAGCCGCTCCCAGCACGCCCAGCGCAAGCATCAGCAACTGGGTCGTCTGCCAACCGGACGTGGTGATCACGTCGAATGCCTGGCCGATGAAAATCTGACGGTAACTGTAGCCCAGGTTGTTCAGGGTGGCTCCCAGGATCACTCCCAGCGGGAAAACGGGATAGCGCATCAAGTGGGAGATGATCCAGCGCACCGGCCCGGAGCGATTGTACGGATATTCGTTTTCCAGCCGGAATTCTCGTTTGGTCACCGAGTTACCTTCTTGATCGGGGACGCTTCAGCTTGAAGCCCGCAACAAGCTGTAGCATCCGGTGCCTTATCGGATGAGTTCAAGACGCTGACGAGAGATACCTCTCAATCGTTCGCTTGGTGTAAGCATCCATCAGCAGGTTCAGCGCATCGTCTGGCGATACCCACACAAACTTCTGTGCTTCTGAGTTCAATCTCACCTCTTTGGAGTCGCTCTTGCAGGCATAGTCGAAAAAGATGAAGTGCCGCTTCTTCCAGAAGGCATCATCGTAGATGAACTCCTGAAACAAGACGAGCTCAATGTCATGGACGTCCAGGCCCGTCTCTTCCTTGATCTCTCTCAGCAACGCCTCTTCCAGCGTCTCTCCTAACTCGACATGACCACCCGGCACCACATACTTGTGCTTCCACTTGTGCGATTTCAGCAGGAGCAGTTCACCTTCTGGATTGAAGATCAATGCCCCCACTGTAGGTTCTGGGTACTGTTGTTCTGTCATGCGATTCAACCCACTTTCGCCACAGATTACCCGGATTTCACTGATCTCTGCTTCGCATAGTCTCCCGCCATTGCGTTGACGATGTTCGTGGTAAGCCACGGAGCGTAGCGTAGTGGCGTTTTGACGGCACTCCACTTCGTTTCGTGCCTGACTACGAGCCATCGACACGTTGCAGGGAGACTACGCTGCTTCGGGAATGGTGTGAAATCCGTGGTTGTTGCGGCCCGCTCAGCAGATGCGCGGCAACTGGTCGCCTACCAGCATGTCCAGGATGCGGCGAGCGCCCAGTGCGGTGCGCAGCACGACACGGCTGGCGTGTTCATCCTTCACCGCGCCGATGATCGTTGCTTCCTGCCCGTACTCGTGGGCGCGCATGGCCGCCAGCGTTGTTTCTGCCGCCTCGGGGGCCACAAAGGCCACCAGCTTGCCCTCGTTGGCCACATACAGCGGATCGAGACCCAGCATCTCGCAGGCGGCGCGTACGGCGTCCCGCACGGGGATGGCATCCTCGCGAACCTCGATGCCCACGCCCGACTTGCCGGCCACCTCGTTCAGTGTCGTCGCCAAGCCGCCCCGCGTGGGATCGCGCAAGCAGTGGATGGCTCCGGGGGCTACCTCCAGCATGGCGGCCACCAACCCATGCAGTGGTGCGCAGTCGCTCTCCAGCGGCGAGGAGAAGCGCAGCCCCTCCCGCTGGCTCATGATGGTCATGCCGTGATCGCCAAGGGTGCCACTGAGGATCACCACATCGCTCGGTCGCACTCGGTCGCTGCCCAACTCCACGCCGACAGGCACCACGCCCACCCCCGCCGTGTTGATGAACAGCTTGTCCGCCTTGCCGTGATCCACGACCTTCGTGTCCCCGGTCACGATCTGCACGCCGGCGCCCTCTGCGGTCTTGGCCATTGAGGCTACCACTTGCTCCAACTCAGCCAGCGGCAGCCCCTCTTCGAGAATGAACCCCGCGCTGAGGTACAGCGGCGTGGCGCCGCTCATAGCCAGATCGTTGACCGTGCCGCACACCGCCAGCTTGCCGATGTCGCCGCCGGGGAAGAAGATGGGGCTGATGACGTAGCTGTCGGTCGTGAAGGCCAGTTTCGGATCGGCCGAACGTGAAACGTGAAACGTGAAACGTGAAACAGGGACGGTAGCCGCATCGTCAAGCCGCGCCAGAATTGGATTGTCAAAATGGTGCAGAAACAGCCGCTCCACCAGTTCGTGGCTCAGTTCGCCGCCGGAACCGTGGGCGAGCAGGACTATGTCGTTATCCATGACGATGTTTTCCCATGGCCAGCGAATGGAGCCAGCCTCTCTGGACCAAGTCGTGGAGCAGCTTGTAGGTCGCCGTGCGGGAACCGCCCAGGAGTCGTGTGTTCATCCTTACCTCTCAAGTAAGGACTATAACATGGAACAGACCGTCGGGCAAGTCCTCGCTTGCGACGCCAGGGTGCAGAGATGTTAGGCTTGCTTCCGCAACAGGGTGATCATTCCCGGAGGCAAGATCTCTTCCATGCCCGTATCGCCTGGTCGTGTCCGCCGCCGGCCAGGGCTTGCGGCAGGTCCTCCGGGCAGAAGTAGGCCAACGCCTCAACCTCTGTCCCGTCGCTGCTCAGTTCTCCGCCGATCACCGTGGCGCGGTATACGATCTGGATGCCATTGCCTCGCCGGTCGTCGTCGAAGAAAAAGATGCCGAAGATATCACCGATGGCAACCTCCAACCCTGTCTCCTCCTTCGCTTCCCGCGCCGCCGTCTACTTAGGCGCTTCGTCATGTTCGCAGTAGCCTGCGGGGAGGCACCAGGTACCGGGGAAGGCCAACACACCGGCGCCGCGGCGCATGAGCAGTATGTCTCCATCCCGTTCGACGATGACGCCCGCACCGACCTTCAACTGCCGGTAGAAGACATGACCACAAGATTCACAGACACGGCGGGTCCGTCCTTCGATGAGCGTTTGGCTCAGACGGTGGCCGCAACGAGAACAGAACTTCATGTCAATGCTCTTCCATACCTGAACCACGCTGCGCAGGCGCCCTCGGTGGAGACCATGCAGGGGCCAATGGGATGGGCGGGAGTGCAAACGCCGCGGAAGAGAGGGCAATCGGGCGGTTCGGCGACGCCCCGCAGCAGGTCGCCGCAGCGGCAGCCTTTGTGCTCGCGGGTCGGGCCAGGATCGACGGGGAAGGCGAGCGCCGCATTAAAACGGGCGTATTCGGGGCGCAGCGCCAATCCGCTGGCGGGCACGCGGCCCAGCCCTCGCCAGTCCGCTTCGCTCACCTCGAAGATGCGATACACAATGTCCAGCGCCCGTTGATTCCCCTCCGGGCGGACGCAGCGCGAGTATGTGTTGGCCACCGCCGCCTGCCCGTCCTCCGCCATCTCCACCAGCGCGGCCACTGATCGCAGGATGTCCAGCGGCTCGAAGCCGGCCACCGCGCAGGGAACACCATACTCCCGAGGCAGAAACTCCCAGGCCTCGCTGCCGATGATCGTGGTCACGTGACCGGGGCCGATGATCCCGGCCAGGTTGACCTCGCCCGCGTCGAGGATAGCGCACGTGGCCGGCGGGGTCAGCTTGTGCAGTGAGAGGACGTAGAAGTTGTCTAGCCCCTCGGCGTCCGCTTGCAGGACGGTGGCTGCTACAGTGGGCGCCGTGGTCTCGAAGCCAATGCCCAGGAAGATGACTGCTCGGTCAGGCTGCTCGCGGGCCATCTGCAGTGCATCCAGTGTGGAGTAGACCATCCGCACGTCAGCACCCTCAGCCTTGGCCGTCTGCAGGGAGCTGTGGCTGCCGGGCACCCTGAGCATGTCGCCGAAGGTGGTCAGGATCACGTCGGGCAACATGGCCAGGGCGATGGCGCGGTCCAGGTCAGCATTGGCAGTGACACAGACGGGGCAGCCGGGTCCGGAACGTAGCTGCACCGTGGGCGGCAGCATCTGCCGCAGGCCGTGGCGGAAGATGGCATGGGTGTGCCCGCCGCAGAATTCCATGAACTGCACCGAGCGGGTCGAGCGAGCCTCGATGCTCGCCAGCAGGTTTCG
>CAZPMV010000148.1:0-8105 GCA_964587335.1 uncultured Anaerolineales bacterium | reverse complement strand
CGGCAGAGGACATCATCGCTGATCTAGAGCAAGCGTTGGCGAGGTAGTCAGCCGATTGAGCGGATTAAGCTGATTTCTTATGTAATCTGCTTCATCTGCCTAATCCGCTGATGGAGGAGTTTGATATGACATTGCTCTTGCGGATCTTGCTGAGCTTCCTGAAGGTCGGTCTCTTCGGTTACGGCGGGGGGCCGTCAATGATCCCCCTGGTGCAGGAAGAGGTGGTGGAGGTCAACGGCTGGTTGAGCGCCGAGGAGTTCGTGGACGCGCTGGCTATGGGCAACTCACTGCCAGGCCCCATCGTGGTCAAGATGGCCACCTACGTGGGCTATAAGCTGGCCGGCGTTCCGGGCCTGGTGTCCGCGGTGCTGGGCGTCTCCCTGCCCGGGCTACTGCTCATGCTGGTCATGACCATCTTCTTCTTCCGCTTCAAGGATCACCCAAGAGTGCAGGCGGTGCTGCAGGCGGTCCGGCCGGCCGTGGTGGGGTTGCTGGCCATGGTGATCTACAACGTCTGGCCCACGGCCGTCAACAGACGCTGGGACAGCGCGCTGATCGCCGTCGCCACCCTGCTGGCGGTCACCCTCCTGAATGTGCATCCGGCACTGGCCATCCTGGCCGCGGCGGTGCTGGGGATCATCGTGTACTGAGGCGACGAGGCGACAATGGGACAGTTGATGAGAATGGACAGACGCCGTTTCGAACAACTGATCGCGGAGGCCCTCGAGGATCTGCCTGACTTCTTCCGGCAGAAACTGGACAATGTGGCTGTGGTGGTCACAGATTGGCCTTCGCGGGCCGACCTGATCGCTGCTGGCCTGCCTCCCGGCCAGACGCTCTTCGGCCTCTACCAGGGCGTGCCCCAAACCAAGCGCAGCAGTCACTATGGCATGGTGCCTCCAGACAGGATCACCATCTTTAGAGGGCCCATCCTCAGTGTCTGCCATAGTGAGGCAGCGATCCGGGACAGGGCACGCCGGGTGGTGCTGCACGAGTTGGGGCACCACTTCGGCCTTTCGGAGGAGAGGTTGGCGGAATTGGGGGTTTAGGTGCAACGCACTTGGCAAGCGCGTTGCACCTCACATCACAACGCTATCGATCCAATCGAGGTAGGCTGGCAGCCCCTCAACGACGGGGAGGGCGATGATCTCCGGGACTTCGTCAGAGTGCAACGTCTTAACCCGCCGCAGCAGTGCCGGCCAAGCCGTCTGCGTGGTCTTGACCACCAGCAGCGTCTGCGGCTCCTCTTCGATCTTCCCCTTCCAACGATAGATGGCAGTGATGCCGGACAGCACATGCACGCAGGCTGCCAGCTTCTCACTCACCAGAGTCTGAGCGACGCTCTTGGCCTCCGCCACGGTGGGGAAGGAGATGAACACTACCAGATGCTTTGAATCGTCCACGCTGTACTCCTTGATCAGAACTCTGTCGAAACGCGCTGTCTGGTAGAATGCTCTGATCGCTCCTGGCGGATCTGCAATTCCTTGGCTGCCAACCCCTTCAACTGACCTTCGCAAGGCTTTCTACTCTAGCGGTGTCAGCCAGCGTGTCTCCTTGTCGCTTTCGGCCGCCCAGCCCTCCATGCCATCGTCATCCACCAGCAGCCACCAGAGGAAGCCCTCAGCGTTCTCCGGCCCATCCTTCACGGTGAACTCCGTCCCTGCTGGCACGCGGCGTATCAGAGTGGCGGCCGCCTGATAGCGCAGCGCCAGCCACCTATCTCCTTTGGTGGTGACTACGACACGGTCGCCGAGGCGCACGGGCCGGTTCACCGGCCGCGGCTCGCCGACATCACCCGTGAGCCAGACATCCTCGGCGTCGCCATCGGCCACCCAGCCATTCAGCCCCTGCCCACTCTCCACCCACCACCACCGATAGCCCTCCGCGTCCACCGGGCCTTCACGCACGGACACCAGCGTGCCAGGAGCAAAGCGTCCCAACTGCTTGCTGCTGCTGGCGGCCGCCTCCCGCACGTTGATCCCCTGGCGGGCGATGACCCGGGCCCGGGCGTCGGGCCGCAGCGCGCCGGCCGGCAGTGGTGCGGGCGTGGCCGTAGGCGCCGTCGGGGTGGGCGTCGGCGTACGAGTGGGATACGGCGTGGGCGTAGAGGTCGGCTCAACAGCCGCTGGTGTGGCCGTGAGTATGGGAACCGTAGGCTCAGGGCCGGGCAGCACGTTGCCGCAAGCCAGGCCGGGCAACAGGCTCAGCACCAGCCAGGCGAGCAGCAGCCAGCGTCGCCAAGAGGACGATGAGGCAACGAATGGCGAACGAATAGCTGCACATTCGTTCATTCGTTCATTCGCTTCTTCGTTCATTCGCTTCTTCGTTCATTCGCTCATTCGCTTCTTCATCCATTCGCTCATTCTTCCCGCATTCGCTGATTCGCTTATTGGTTCCACATTCGTTGTCCGATCACTCGCCCAACAACAAGCCAAGCTGCCGCGCTGTGCTCACTGCCTGTCCTTCCCAGTGATTATTGGCGAAGCAGTACACCGTCTCCGCTTCCTCGGCCAGGCCCCGTATTTCGGGCGCCCACTCCCGCAACTCCTCGTCCGAGTAGGTGTAGTCGTACCGCTCCCACGGTTCGTCGTGCCGCCACCACTTCTTGGCGTTGCGACCGTGGAAGCGGACGTAGGCCACCGGCCCCGTGGCGCGGGCGACGGGCGGGATCAGTCCCTTGAGCCGCGGCTCGTCCACGCAGCAGAAGCCCAGCCCCTGCTCCCGCAGCAGGGCGAAGGTCTCATCGGTCAGCCACCGAGCGTTGCGGAACTCCACCACCACCGGCAGCTCTCCCATCCCCTCTCGCAACCGGCGCAGGAAGCCACGGTTCTCCAACGTAGCATGGAACGAGTAGGGGAACTGAGCCAGCACGCAGCCGAACTTCTCCTCGGCGATGAGCGGCTGCACCCCCTCCACGAAGCGAGTGAACTCCTCCGGCGTGGCCTTGTCCCGCTCGTGGGTCAGCGTCCTCGTGGCCTTGAGGGTGAAGGTGAACCCCTCGGGAACCTTGGCCGCCATGCGCTCCAGAGTGCGGGGATCTGGCAGACGATAGTAAGTGAAGTTCAGCTCACAGGTGTGGAAACCGAGCTCTCGGGCATAGTACCCCAGCCACTCGGCCTTGTGTAGCCCCTTGGGGTAAACCGGCCCCACCCAGTCCTTGTAGCTGAAGCCCGACGTGCCGATACGAATCGTGCCCATGGTGCCATCCCCTCCCTGCACTCCGCGCCGTTCCTCCACATCTCACAAAGCAACGTGGCGCGCGTTGCGTAGTGCCTGACGCAACACGCACTACGTCCGGGGATACGCATTGCCACAACAGGCGCGGCCCCCTTTCGGGCATCTCAGACGCTCCCGGAACAGGGCCAATCATATCACGGACTCGCTCGCGCGTCAACTGCGAACCTCTCTCTCACAAGGCGTCCGATTCCGTTTGGCGAAGTGAAGCCGCTGCGTGGTTTGGAAAGGATCACCAAGCCTCAAAGGCAGACTGAAATGGCCCTCTGCACGGTACTGCCCTTGCATGAAGGCCGTCTGCCCGTCCATCTCGCCCCGGCTGATGGCGAGCCAGACTTCGGAAGGCGTGTGGATGGTCAGCGCAGGCGCAGGGGATGTGCCTTCGTGGAAGGTGCATTTCCCGTTCTCGATGTGCAGGTAGTAGGTTCAGGGTTCCTCTTCCAGTCATTTCACAGAACGCACCAACAGTTCTTTCCACCGCTGCACATCGATTTCCCAACAAACCGTAATGTGCGGTTCTCCCTTTTCTCGATGTGGCTTCCACATGGCCACGTTTCCTGTGTCCTCCGTCGCTACACCAAGCTGGTCGACAACCGTCATGCCACGCGTGAAGGTGCCATCGCATTCCACTTCGACGTAATGCTTGCTCTTTTTAGTACAAATGGTAGGATCAATGGCTATCGCCATGGCTACAGGGTCAGGCAGGCTAATCCCAGAGTCTCCAAGCCATTCCCGATTCGCTACCAGGGCATGTGCGTTGCAATCAATGACGAAATTCGACAGTGGTGTGTTGATCACTCCCTTGAAGTACTCCATCTCGTCCTCAGACAGGCTGGCCTCTCCCCGACAAAGCTCCCAGCCAACCATCTCAATGGGCAACGCTGAACGGAAACAGACCCTCGCTGCCTCTGGATCGCACCAAATGTTGTACTCCGCGGCGGGGGTGACATTGCCCACAGTGCAAGCAGCCCCACCCATCACAATGCAGCGGCCAACGTTCGGGACAATCTCTGGCGCCTTGGAGATAGCCACTGCAATATTCGTCATTGGCCCCAGTGTAACCAGCAGTATGCCTGGATTGGCCTTGATGGTGTCGATCAGCACGTCAACCGCATGTCTTGCACCAGGCGCGTTTCTCGGTGGAGGATAGCCCGCGTTCCCCATACCATCTTCACCGTGAAAGAACTTCGCATCATATCGTTCCCGGACCAGCGGCACTGTCAGACCTTCAAACACGGGGGTATTCTTCCCGCACAGCTCGACAGTGTATCGAGCATTGATGCTTCCCTGCTCAACATCGACGTTTCCTGCCACGATGGTAATCGCCACGACCTCTATGTCAGGGGCCTGAAGCGCCATCAGCAGCGCCACTGCATCGTCAGAAGCAGTGTCTGTGTCGATTATCATTTGGCGTGTCATCGTTTCCAAGCTCCTTTCAGATACTCCTACGAGACCCAGCCATCACGCTGGTTCTGATGCGTGGGGGCAACGAACATGGCCCAGCACGGTGTACCGGACTGCCAAGCTTATTCGGGACTGCTGCGCCACTGCGATCAGCACGATCCCGCCCCGCACCGCGGCCCACTCAATGAGTCCGTGGGCACGCGTGGCCTCGGCAAGCGACATCCGTTCGGCGATGACCGGCTTGATCCTGCCCTGCGCCAGCAGGTTGAACAGTTCGGTCAGGTCCGCGCGGAACCAGTCGGCATGCTTTTCGCACAGCGAGCCGATAGAGTAGAACGCCGTCGAGCGGCCGTTAGGCAGGATGTTCCACAACTTGACCAGCACAAACTCGAGCGGAACGTTGCCCTCTTTGCCCATGACGTTATCGCAAAAAACCATACGCCACCAGCGTGCCGCCCCGACTGAGCAACTTGAACGAGCGCTCAAGGTTATCCCCCCAATCGGGTCAAAGGCGGCGTGGACGCCATCGCCCGTCAGCTCCCGGACTCACTCGAGGAAGTCCTCGCTCCGGTAGTCAATGAGGGTTGTGCCCAGGCTAGCGACCCGCTAACCGACATCTCCTCGGTCAGAAACAGCGACACCGTCATCGTCGGGGGCAAGGTTGTGGTGGGAAGACACCCCCACCGCCTGAACAAGCTCACCCTGTCTTTCCAGATCTGCAAGAAGAATCGGAGCCCTGGCTGTCTTGCCAGGGCTTTCGGCGCATACCTGTGTTGTCAAAGTGCGTGATCGCGCTGTAGTACAGCGAGTCGCCGTCTTCCGCGTTGAGGGCGGCGGCCTGGGCGAAGGCATCGGTCGCTTCTCGCAGGTCGCCCAACAGCATCCGAAACGGCGTTGACCCCGCTTGACAAAAAGCAAGAGTTGCTATACATTGGACTTTGGACAGCTGGAAATGATCGGCCTTGAGTGAGCCGGTTGACCAAGAGCTAGACTGAACCTTGAAAAGCAGTTTCAGGCCGGCTTGGAGGCCGTTTTGCTCTTCTTGATGACCGGGAGTCGCTTTCGCGGCTGTCGCCGCTCCCCTTCTGCTCGCTCGGCGATCTACCTCGGGTTGTAGAAGATTGGGACATGTACTACATGCCCACATTAACCCCAAGAATGTGAAGCGCCCCAATACGCCGAACACCCAACCTTTATACCTCTTTTCAGGAGAATCGGTTATCTCATGTCACACTTTCAGGATATCATAGAGCGAGTTGGAGAAGGCATTGACGTGGTCGGGGTCGCCGTGATAGCTCTGGGCATCCTTATGGCCACATTGCATTTCTTCAACGACCGGCTGCGCGGTGGCACCCCACCGTTGGAGGCGTTCCGGAGCTACCGGCATGGGATTGGGCGAGCGATCCTCTTGGGTCTCGAGATCCTCGTCGCTGCCGACATCATTCGCACAGTCGCCATTGAGCCAACCTTCTACAGCGTGGGCGTTCTGGTCGTCATCGTCCTGGTTCGAACGTTTTTGAGCGCGACGTTGGAACTGGAACTAGAGGGACGCTGGCCCTGGCAGAGAAAGGAGACCTGACAAGAGTATAAGACTGTTTTAGAAAAGCAATGAGGCCGTATGTTGAATATGTGCAATCGGGTAGTATATGGATTCGAGTCAATTGCGCTCCCAATTCCAGTCCGCTCTGTGGCAGGGAGACATTGCGACTCTGCGCGCTGACGCAATCGTGAACGCGGCCAACAGATCAATGTTGGGCTGTTTCCGACCATTTCACGCTTGCATAGACAATGCTACCCATTCAGTTGTAGGGCCGCGGGTCAGGGAGGACTGCCATACCATAATGCTGCGCCAGGGATGCCCCGAGGCGACTGGTTGGGCGCAGGCCCCAACGCTAGTAATACACCCTCCTCATCACTACCCTCCCCCTCCGCGTTAGCTCTACTCCCTCAAACTCAAGCAACGCTCGCTTCATCTCCAGCCCGCCCTGGTAGCCTCCCAACTCCCCATTCGACCTGATCGCTCGATGACATGGAATGATGATCGGGAAAGGATTCCGCGCCAGCGCTCTGCCCACCGCCCTCGCACCACCAGGAATCCCCAACCTCCTCGCGATTCTCCCATAGGTGCTCACCCAGCCACGCGGAATCTTATGCTCTGCCACAAGCACTCTCGCCTGGAATTCGGAGCACCGTTCCAGGGCAATGAGTTCCAGCTCGAAATCGACGGCCTCACCTGCAAGGAAGTGCTGCATTCGCTCACCGAGTTCTGCAATAAGCAGACAGGTCGAAGGACGAGCACCAGCGAACGTCGCTTGAACAACCTCTTCCACTGGTGTCCGCCCACTGGGGAGAAACACTCGCTGAACGCGCGGTCCTTTCTCCGCTTCTTGCCAAACAAGGCCGAGCGTACCGAAGGCAGAGGGCAATAAAATGTGGAAAGATGATCTCATACTGCACTCTCGCAATTCTTCTGGGCGTACCTGGCCTGCGCCCAACTGTATTATACGAACAAAGATTCGATATGTCAAGCGAGTGAGACGAGTTCATGCACCCGCGCCCAACTTGTCTACCACGCCGACCACGTCGTAGCCTGGTGAGAAGGGTGATTTTTTCTTCAGGTCGCCATACACGCCTTTGCCGTTCATCGTGTCCGTGAAACAGGCGCAGGAAACTCACGCAAGGGGATGCGCACCCCCCATCCCGGCGCGAGCCAGCATGTCGAGGTTGGCTTGCTGCTCGAATTGGAAGGCCACGCCAACAGCGGGCGTCCCCGCCCAGCAGGCCGTCTGCACCGTACCTTGTCCACCGTGGATGACGGCCACGTCTGCCATCTCGTTGACCTGAGGGGCGGGCAGGTAGCGCGTGGCGTAGACGTTCTCCGGCAGTGGTTCCAGTTCGGCGGGGTCGAGGATGGACGTAGTGGCGATGACGACGTTGTGGCCACTATCCCGCAGCGCCAACGCCGCCATGCGCAGATATCGGGGCAGGGCTGAGCTGCCCATGGCACAAAACACGTTCAGGCCGGGGCGACTGAAAACGCGTGCTACGTCATGCGGTGGGGCATGGGCAAATGTGCGAAAAGCGGGCCGATGTAACGATAATTGTCAGGCAAGCTCTCAGCAGGTAGGCCGGTCAGCTCTGGCAGGTCGGTCAGTAGGTTGAGATCGCCGTTGATCATATCCCAGAGCGTGAGGGCAGGCGGCGCGCCGAAACGGTGGGCGACGCGGTTGAATCGGCCTGTACCGACCCGCAGCCGGGGCATGACCCAGCTCAGGGCGCGGTTTTTCCATCCCTGGGGTAGCAGGCGGGTGAGAGCGTTTTCATACTCATCGGGATAACTCGCCAGGCCGTGCCGGAAGTAGGGCGGCGTGCAGGGCATGGGCAGCAGGCAAATCAGCGGCAATCCAGCGGCCCGTGCAGAGATGGCGCAGGGCAGGTTCATCCCGGCGTAAACGGCGGCGGGCTGG
>CAZPMV010000147.1:0-8188 GCA_964587335.1 uncultured Anaerolineales bacterium | reverse complement strand
CAACTATGTTGTCAAGGTACGAGTTGTCCTCCGTACGGAGGGTTTTTCAGAGAACCCCTAGGGCAGTCGTCTACCTTTCCTCGACAAGCTGAGAGAGCGCCTGCTGCCCTGTCCAGGGCCAGCAGCGCCTCTGTCCACGCTGCCTGCACCTCTCAACGTCGCCACCGACCATCCCTGGTCTTTCGTGGGTGATCTCCAGGGCGATCTCGACGCTCGCCAAGGCTTCCTCGCGCACCTCATCCGCTCGCCCGCGGCAGGCGCTGAGCGCTACCACCACCAGCAGCAGGGCCAATGATTTCCGCCTTCTCATCACACCAACGCCGCCTCCAGCGCCTCCTGCAGCGTGCGGGCGCTGATGACCTTCATTCCCTCTGGCACGCTCTTCTTGCCACGCCGGCGCACGCGGGGCACCAAGCAGCGGGTGAAGCCCAGACTGGTCGCCTCGTTCAGCCGCTGCGCCAAATGGCTCACACTGCGCAACTCGCCGGATAGCCCCACTTCCCCCACGATAGCCAGATCGGCTGCCACCGGCTGGTTCCTGAAGCTGGAACCGATAGCCACGGCGATGGCCAGGTCGGCCGCAGGCTCGCCGACGCGCAACCCGCCCACCACGTTGACGAAGAGGTCTTGATCCGCCAGCCGCATCCCCACCCGCCGCGAGAGCACTGCCGCCAGCAGAAGCAAGCGGTTGAAATCCACCCCGTTGGCCGTGCGGCGGGGGATATTGAAGGCAGTGGTCGAGGCCAGCGCCTGGATTTCCACAAGCAGCGGCCGTGTCCCTTCCATGGTCACAGCGATGGCCGAGCCGGCGGCATTGGGCAGCCGTTCGGCCAGGAAGGCTTCCGAGGGGTTACTTACCTCCTCCAGCCCCGCTTCGGTCATCTCGAAGATGCCCACCTCGTCGGTGGAGCCGAAGCGGTTCTTCACCGCCCGCAGCAAGCGGTAGGCGTGGAACCGTTCCCCCTCGAGATACAGCACGGTGTCTACCATGTGCTCCAGCACCTTGGGCCCGGCGATGGCTCCCCCCTTGGTCACGTGGCCAACGAGGAAGATGGGGATGGAGTGCGCCTTGGCTAGCCGCAGCAGGTAGCCCGCGCAGTCTCGCACCTGGCTGACGCTCCCCGCCGACGAGGTGAGCGCGTCGGTGGAGATGGACTGGATGGAGTCGATGATGGCCAGACGGGGCTGCATCTGCTCGATGTGCGCAGTGATGCTTTCCAGGCGCGTTTCGCCCAGGACGTAGAGAGTCTCGTTGGTGATGGCTAACCGCTCTGCCCGCAGCTTGATTTGCTGGGGGCTCTCCTCACCGGAGATGTAGAGCACCTTGTGGTCCTGACAGGCCAGGAGAGAGGCCAATTGCAGCAGCAGCGTGGACTTGCCGATGCCGGGGTCGCCGCTGATGAGTACGCCGGAGCCGGGCACGAGACCGCCGCCGAGGACGCGACTCACCTCGCCGATGGGCACGGGGATGCGCTCGAAGCCGTCGGCGGAGATGGCAGGCAAGGCCTGGGGGGAGGTTCCCCCCGCAGCCAGCCGGTGGCTTGCTCGTCGCCGATCGTCGGTGACCACCGTTTCCACCAGCGTGTTCCATTCACCACAGTCGGGACAGCGGCCCATCCACTTGGGCTGCGCGCTGCCGCACTGCTGGCAGACGTAGCGGGTCTTGGTTTTGGCCATGTTTATCCCTCAATGCTCGACACTCTCTCCAAACGTACGTGACACTGGTAGAAAGGATGCCTACTGCACAACGTGTTGCGTGCTGTGTGGCTGTGCCTGGCGTCGAATTGTACCTCACATGCGGTCATGTGTCAAACAAAAACGGCCAGCCACCCTACCGGTAGCTGACCGCAAGAGCCTCTGCCTGCTCGGCCAACCTGAAATCCGCAACCCGTGCCCCTCTAACCTACAAGGGCCTCTTCTAGCATTTCTTCCTGCACACCATCCGTCCCGGCAGCACTCTCGCTGACCTGCAATTTGATCTCCCCTTCTTCATCCACGTCAATGGTGACTGCATCGCCCGGCTGGAACTCGCCTGCCAGCAGCATCTCGCTCAGAGGGTCCTCCACCTGGGCCTGGATGACCCGCCGCAGGGGACGGGCACCGAACTCAGGGTTGTATCCTTCGTCAGCCAGCTTCTCCCTGGCCGGTTCGGTAGCTTGCAGCGTGATCTCCTGTTCGCCCAGTTGCTGCTGCACTCGCTTCAGCTCCAGGCCAACGATCTGCTTGATCTCCTCCCTCGTCAGCGTACGGAAGACCATCACCGCATCAATGCGGTTGCGGAACTCCGGGCGAAACGTCCGATCGAATTCGGCCAGTACCTTATGGCGCATCTCCTGATAGTCGCGCTCCCGTTCCTCCGGCGTGCACGAACGGTTCTCTTCCTCCTTCTTCTTGGCCTGGAAGCCCAGTGTTGCCGAGCGCTTGATCAACTCTGCGCCGATGTTAGAGGTCATGATGACAATGGTGTTGCGGAAGTCCACCTTGCGCCCCTTGGCGTCAGAAAGCTGGCCATCCTCCATGATCTGCAGCAGCATGTTGAAGGCGTCGGGGTGAGCTTTCTCGATCTCATCGAAGCAGATGACGGAGTAAGGGCGGCGGCGGATGGCCTCCGTCAGTTGCCCTGCCTCCTCGTAGCCGACGTAGCCGGGGGGCGCGCCCACCAGCCGGGCCACGCTGTGCCGTTCCATGAATTCCGACATGTCCAGTTGCAGCAGCGCGTCTTCGCTGCCGAACATGAACTCAGCCAACTTCTTGGCCAGCAGGGTCTTGCCCACTCCCGTGGGACCCAGGAAGACGAAGCTCCCGATGGGGCGTCGGGGGTCTTTCAGTCCTGTTCGCGCTCGACGCACTGCCTTGGCAATAGTGCAGATAGGCTCGTCCTGCCCCACCATCCGTTCGTGCATCGCTTCTTCCATTTGTAGCAGCCGCTCCGATTCGCCTGCCGCGATGCGGGCAACGGGCACGCCGGTCCACATGCTCACCACCTCGGCCACGTCGTCGGCGGCGACGCTGGGCCGCTCGGAGGCCGACTCCCAGTCCAGCCGCATCTGTTCCACCCGATCCTGCCACTCTCGAGCGCTGCGACTCAGATCAATGGCTTCTTCGGTACGTTCAGCCATCAGGGCCTCTTGCCGCTGCTTCTCCACCGTCCGCAGGCTAGTGAAGGCTTCGCGCAAGGCCACGGCCCGAGGTGTCTTGTACATTCTCACCCGAGAGGCGGCTTCGTCAATGGCGTCTATTGCCTTGTCGGGCAGGAAGCGATCGGTCACGTATCGAGCCGTTAGTTGGGCGGCAGCGCATACCGCCGCGTCGCTGATCTGCAAGTTGTGATGCGCCTCGTAGCGTCCCTTGACCCCGCGCAGAATGTCAATGGTCTCCTCGACGGTCGGTTCTTCCACCAGCACAGGCTGGAAGCGCCGTTCCAGCGCCGCATCGCCTTCGATCCGCTTGCGGTATTCGGACAGGGTGGTGGCGCCTATGCACTGCAGTTCGCCGCGTGCCAAGGCGGGCTTGAGGATGTTGGCAGCGTCCACTGAGCTGCCTGCGGCGCCGGCCCCCACTAGCATGTGAACTTCGTCAATGAAAAGGATGGATCCGCTGTTCTTGATCTCTTCAATGACTTTCTTGAGCCGTTGTTCGAATTGCCCGCGGTAGGCGGTTCCGGCGACGAGGCTGCCGACGTCTAGCATCAGCACACGCTTGTCCTGTAAGGACTCCGGCACATCGCCTGTCACGATGCGCTGAGCGATCCCTTCCACGATGGCCGTTTTGCCCACTCCGGGCTTGCCGATGAGGGCAGGGTTGTTCTTCGTGCGGCGGGAGAGGATTTGGATGACCCTCTCGATCTCTTTCTCGCGGCCTATGACGGGATCGAGTTTCTCTACCGCTGCCTGCGCGGTGAGGTCAATCGCCAGTTTGTCCAGTAGCTTGGTCTGCGGGCGCGACGGCTTGTTCTTTGCACCCCTTTCCGGCGTCGTCTCTTCCGCTTCCAGCAGATGGCGCACAGCAGCCGTGCGCACCTGCTTGGGGTCCATTCCCAGCTTTTCCAGCACCTGTACGGCGATGCATTCTCCCTGATCCAACAGGCCTAGCAGCAGGTGACCGGGGTTGATGTAGTGGTGACCCATGTTGCGCGCCTCGTCAACGGCGGACTGGATCACTCGCTTTGTGCTCGGCGTCAAGGCGGGCTGGCTCACCCTCTTGCCCTCTCTCCTACCCGCTTTCTTGGACATGACGCGTGCCAGGGTGCGGGTGACGTGCGCTGGTTTCACGTCCATTGCCTTCAGCACTTTGACCGTGATGTCGTTATCCTCTTTGACGAGCCCCAGCAGCAGATGCTCCGTGCCAACGTAGTCGTGATTCAGGTGGCGCGCCTCTTCTACCGCCTGACTGAGCACTTGTTGCGTCTTCTTCGCAAAGCGATTGATCTTCTCTGTCATCACACTAACACCTGACGTTCGAAGCCCAAGGCCACGGCTTGAACATGCCTCTGTGGCAGCTCCCCAGTCTATCTCTCAAACGCTACGCTTGCAGGTGATCGCATTTGCCTCGAAGTCCAGAAGCTCTGCTTCTGGACTTCAGGAATGCGCAATGCGGTTACGGGACACACCGAGCCCGCCAAGCCCTCGTGCCAGATTACCTGAGCGAATGCGGGCACGATGCTCAGCCTGCGCTTTCCAGCGCCGGAAGCGTGTCTATTCTATGCTGTTCAGCGATGTATCGATGGACGGATGATTTCCGCTAGCCTTCTTGGCTCTCGACGTTCGCTTCCTCGTCGGCGGCAGACTCAGCTTCTGCCTCTTCAGCGGCTGGCCCAGCCACTGCTTCCTCATCAGCAGAGGGTTCGGCTTCTGCTTCCTCGGTGACAGGTTCAGTCTCCGTTTCTTCCGCGACGGGTTCAGCTTCAACAGTCTCGGCCTCTGGCTCAGCCTGTGGTTCCTCGGCGACAAGAGGTTCGGCCTCTGCTTCCTCAGCAGCGGGTTCGGCGTCTGTCTCCTCGGTGAGGGGTTCAGCCGCCACTGCCTCCGCCGCTGCTTCCTCGGTGACCGGAAGTTCAGCCTCTGGCTCCGCCTGTGGTTCCTCGGCGACCGGAGGTTCGGCTTCCGCTTCCTCGGTGACGAGTTCAGCTTCCACAGTCTCGGCCTCTAGCTCAGCCGCTGCTTCGTCGGCGACAGGAAGTTCAGCCTCGGCTTCCTGCGTTTCCTCAGCAGCGGGTTCGGCGTCTGTCTCCTCGGTGAGGGGTTCAGCCGCCACTGCCTCCGCCGCTGCTTCCTCGGTGACCGGAAGTTCAGCCTCTGGCTCCGCCTGTGGTTCCTCGGCGACCGGAGGTTCGGCTTCCGCTTCCTCGGTGACGAGTTCAGCTTCCACAGTCTCGGCCTCTAGCTCAGCCGCTGCTTCGTCGGCGACAGGAAGTTCGGCCTCGGCTTCCTGCGTTTCCTCAGTAGCGGGTTCGGCGTCTGTCTCCTCGGTGAGGGGTTCAGCCGCCACTGCCTCGGGCTCTGGCTCAGCCTCTGTTTCCTCGGTGGCCGGAGGTTCGGCTTCCGCTTCCTCGGTGAAGGGTTCAGCTTCCAGTGCCTCAGCCTCTGGCTCAGCCGCTGCTTGTTCGGCGGCAGCAGGCTGGGTCTCCACTTCCTCAGCAACGGGTTCAGCTTCTACTTCCTCAACGGCGGCTGGTTCGAGTTCGGCTCTCGCTCCTTCGGCGGGAGGCTCAGCCTCGACCTCTCGAAGGTCAAGCATGGGGGGCTCAGTCGCTACTTCTTCTACGGCTAGCTCTTCAGTGGCCTCGCGCCAGTCGAATTCCACGTAGCCGTCCTCAGGCACCTGCTTGAGGCTGAGAGCCATGCGGCGGCGCTGGGGGTCGATGCGGATAATGCGCAAGGTGAGGGTCTCCCTTGGCTTCACGACTTCGCGAGGGTGGGTCACGCGATGGTCTGCCAGCTCCGAGATGTGAATCAAGCCCTCAATGCCTGGCCCAATGCGGGCAAATGCACCGAAGTCGGTCAGATTGGTGATGGTGCCTTCCAAGAGCTGGCCCACGGCATAGTTCTCGTGAACCACGGTCCACGGCTCAGGCTGCAACTGCCGCAGACTCAGGCCAATCCGTTTGCGCTTCCGATCCATCTTCAGGACGTAGACCTCTACCTCCTGGCCCACTTTCAGCACCTCGCTGGGGTGCCGAATCTGCCCCCAGGAGAGTTCCGAGAGGTGGATCAAACCATCGGCTCCGCCCAAATCCACGAAGGCCCCGAAATTGGTCAGACTGGTCACCACTCCCTTGCGGATGTCTCCCTTGTGCAACTCCTCTAGCAACTGCACTTTCTGCTGACGCCGCCAGTCTCGCATCGCTAAGCGCTCGGAGAGGATGAGGCGGTTGCGCTGGCGGTCTAGTTCAATGACCTTGAACAACAACCGCTTGCCCACCAAGTGGGCCCAGCGATTGGCACCCTCTGTTCTCGTTGGTCTCTCGTCATGGTATTCGATGGCCAACTGAGAGGCAGGAGCAAACCCGCGAACCTGCCCCATCTCCACGATGAGACCCCCGCGGTTGCAACCGATGATCTTTCTCTCGAAGAATTCCCTCGACTCGAGTAGCCGTTCGGATTCACGCCAATCGTGCTCCTGTTGGGCGCGGGCGAGGGAAAGGACGATGTTACCTTGCCTATCTTCTGGCCGGACGACGTAGACAAGTACTCCGCTGCCTTCACTGAGATTGGCAAGGAACGCTTCGTCCATTTGCTCCAGTTCCCGACCGCGAACGACTCCTTCGCTCTTGGAGCCGACGTCAATGAGGATCTCCGTGGGGCTGGCACTGACGACAGTCCCATCCAGGATCTGGCCGTGCTTCAGCGACTTGTACGCATAGGCCTCGGCGATTTCCGTATCCATCGGATGTTTTGGTTCGGGATGTTTTGGTTCGGGATGTTCTAGTTCGGGCTGTTCTGCTTCGGGCTGTTCTACTTGTGTGGTGGTTACCTCCAATTCTTCTGGTGTTGGCTGGGCGTTTTCCAAGTGATTCATGGGCGTTTTTTTCTTCTCCTCGATGATGGGGCCTGCGCAAGTGATGGCACACGCGTGACTGAAGGGGTGGGGCGCGCCCGACACGCTGTGGGCTTTCGCTGCGCATGCTCGTGACAGACAATTATACAAGATTTCCCGACAAAAGGCAAGCACGCTCATCCGCGTGTGCGCGCAGACTGGCCAGCAGGCTCGATGTGCCGGCCAGGATCGTGTGCTGGCCGTGCTCCACTCACTCTATCAGGGCAATGGCCTCGATTTCCACCAGCGCTCCCAGCGGCAAGGCGGCGACTTGCACAGTGGAGCGGGCAGGAGGTGCGGCCGTGAAGGAGTTGCCGTAGATCTGGTTGACAGTGGCAAAATCGGCCATATCCTGCAGGAAGATGGTGGACTTCACTACCTGATTCAGCCTGCTGCCGGCCGCTTCCAGTACCGCCTGGAGGTTGGTCAGCACCTGGCGCGTCTGGGCGGCGATTCCTGTTCGCAGTTGTCCCAACACAGGGTCTATGCCAATCTGCCCGGCCGTGAAAACAAGGTTGCCCACACGAACGGCTTGTGAGTAGGGGCCTACGGCGGCAGGGGCTCTTTCCGTGGCGATGATCTCTCGTAACATGGATGGTGTCTCCTTTGTAGAAAGTAAAGTGGGGGACGTGGGCAGCCTCGCGATGGCGTGCTGCCAGCGTCCCCCATTCTACTCATCTTGTGCTGCTTTGTCAAACGTCGTCATTCTTCTGTCAGCGCCTTGCCTGTCAACTCCATGAAGACATCTTCCAACGTGGCCTCGTGCCTGTTGGTCGGTTTCACCATGGCCTTGAGCTGGGCAGGTGTGTCCAGGGCGACGATCTGCCCCTCGTCCAGGATGGCGACGCGGTCACAGAGAGCATCCGCCTCGTTCATGTCATGGGTGGTGAGCAAGATGGTCGCATTGTGCGCATCCCGCATTTCCTCCACGAAGGCCTGCACCTCTCGCTTGGAGCGGGGGTCCAGCCCCGTGGTCGGCTCATCCAGCAGCAAGAGCATCGGCTGCGTGAGGAAGGCGCGGGCGATGGCCACTTTCTGCTGCATGCCACGCGACATGTCCTCCAGCGGCTGGGTGATGCTGCGCTTCTTGATGCCCAGACGGGTGAGGATGCGCACTATCTCTTGCCGCGCTGTCCCCGCCGGCAGGCCATAG
>CAZPMV010000146.1:0-8217 GCA_964587335.1 uncultured Anaerolineales bacterium | reverse complement strand
CCGTTTTCTGCAGAATGTGCTCATAGCGCTCTGCGATCTGCTAAGAGTGAAGAGAGGATTCATCGTTGTGCCTTCCGAAGGTGGCATGCAGGTGGAGGTGTTCTGCGGGTCGCGGGAAGAGATCGAACGATCTCTGAGCAATGGGCAGATGCTGTCTTTGCTCATCACCCCTGCCACTGCCGAAAGCAGCGATAGTGGCGCGAATGGATACGTTGAATTGCATGGCTATCGGGTGTGGCGGCTGCGCAGCAGCACAAGCGACCAACGGCTGGGTCTACTGGGCGTGGAAGCGGCTTGGCCGGAGGCAACCTTCTCCCCTGAAGAAGAAGAGGCCGTGCACGCGTTGCTTAACCACGCCGAGGCGGCGCTGGAGGATCGCCATTTGCAGCAGGGCGTGTTCGTGGCTCTGCAGCGCATCATCCCCGAGATCGAGCGCATCCAGCAGTGGCAAGGGCAAATCCGCTACGTTGGCTCTCCTTCCCGCGGTGCTCTCTTTCCCGAAGGGGATCTGGCGTCTCAGTCGGACTTCCGGCAGTGGGTGCGCGATGCCCTGCGCCACTACTGGGGCGGCCCGAATCTGGCCCGAAGTCCGCTGCTCGGCTTGCGCGTCGTGACCCAGGCGTTGCAGGAGCATGACAACAATCCCGTGCGGGCTCTGCGGGCAGTGCTGCGCCGAGCTGTGGAGCATCTGCGGCCGGACGATGACCAGCAGCGCATTACAGCGCCTGAGTGGCTTCTCTACAACATCCTGGAACTGCGCTTCATCCAGCGTAGACAGGTGCGTGAGATTGCCCGCAACCTGGCGATGAGCGAATCGGATCTGTATCGCAAGCAGCGTCTGGCCATAGACGAGGTCGCCAGGGCTCTGGTGGACATGGAGGTATCAGAGGTTCTGCAAGCTAACGGTTCGCAACTGGGTACTGGTCAGGTGTAGGATTGCTGGGCGTGTTTTGCTGTATGTTCAGAGGTGCATGGAGGAGGCAGCATGGCATGGGACGAAGCGGCCAAGTGGAGTGATGAAACGGACGAGACATACTGGAAATCGCTGTTGAGCGACGAGTCGGCCATCCCTGCAGGGCTGGGATCGTTGGAGGCGGAGAGAAGAGCAAAGTCGGCGGAGACAACTCCTCAGGAACTAGAGAATAGCTCGGCGGCCGGGGCAGCGGTATCGGCAGCCGCTGTGAACCAGGATTGGCGTGGCGCTCAGGAAGCACTGGAATCGGGCGCTCAATTGGAGCTGGCTGTCATGGAGTTCAATCGAGGGGGGCTGCTGGTGAGATTCGGCAGCTTGAACGGCTTTGTACCCTGTTCGCAACTTGCCGGCCTGCCCCGACTGCTCAGCAGTGACCAACGGATGCAGGTGCTGCACGAGCGAGTGGGACAGACGATGAAGCTGCATGTGATCGAGGTTGACCATGACCGTCGCCGCCTGATCCTATCTGAGCTGTCCGCGCAGAAGGGCCATGATGGTGCCGAACTGCTGACCCGGTTGCGTCCGGGCGAGATCCGCAACGGGCAGGTGATTCATGTCCGGCCCTTCGGCGTTTTCGTTGACCTGGGCGGCGTGGATGGGTTGATCCATATCTCCGAACTGTCTTGGGGTTGGGTTTCCCATCCGACCGATTTGCTCCGGCCAGGTGATGAAGTGCAGGTGTACGTAATCGGGGTGAACCAGCAGGAAGGCAGGGTCGCCCTCAGCCTGAAACGACTGACGCCGGATCCCTGGACATTGGTGGATGAGCGCTATTCGGTGGGTCAGATCGTGCAGGGCGTGATCACCAACGTAGTCAGCTTCGGGGCCTTCATGCAGTTGGAAGAAGGGTTGGAGGGGTTGATCCACATCTCGGAGTTGGCCAATGGCAACTTCACGCATCCCCGCATGGTGGTGCAAGAGGGCAACAAGGTTACTGCTCGCGTTTTGGACATTGACAGTGCCAACCGCCGTCTGGCATTGAGCTTGCGCCGAGCACACTCCCCTGGGCGACAGGGGGCAGCGATTGGTGATCGGGAACTCCAATTGCAGGAGACTGGTCACACAGAATGGAGTTCGTACGAATCGAGCGGTGAGCTATGAGCCCACAGCGTGTGCGAGAAGCCAGCAAGAAACGGAAGCAGAAGTCTACACGCAGAAGGAAGCGTTTCGGCTGGTCGCCGCCGGCGCTTGGCCGACTTGGCCGAGAGGAGGGTGGGCTTCTCCTGCTTCTGCTGGCTGTATTGGTGCTCATTGATCTGGCGGCGGTCCGGGCATCTTGGGTTCCTGTTTCACGCCGCCTCCTGGGTTGGGGCGCGTACCCGTTGGCGTTAGTGCTGGTGGTTGGCGCTGGCGTGATGCTTGCCGGCGAGCGACTGCAGATCGCGTTGGGTTGGGAGCCGCTGGTTGGCTTGGAGGTTGCCCTGGTGGCTCTGCTGGGCCTCACGCATCGCTGGGAAGGCGGCGATGTGTCGTTGGCTTGGGCGGAGCAGGGGCGAGGCGGCGGACTGGTGGGCTGGGCCATCAGCTCTGTGCTGGTCGGGTGGCCAGGGCCATTGCTGGGACGGATACTGTTGCTTCTCTTTGTCGCGCTGGGCGCGTGGATGATGTGGTACTGGGCTCCTGCCGCCTGGCGCGAGCGTGTGTGGGCGTTCGTGGCTGCGGGTCTGGCAATGCTAGGTACCGGTGGCATCGAGGAAGACTACGGGATAGAAGACGCAGTTGGTGAAGTAGAAGCTGGCTCAATGGAAGCAGCGCCTGCTCCTCGTCCAGCGATAAGCAAGAAGAGGAAAAGGAAGCCCGTCGCAGCGAAGAAGCCCCGGCAGGCCCAACAGGTGCGCGAGTGGCCCCGCGACGAGCGCTTGCCCCCGCTTGATCTGCTGCACCCTGATCGCAGCCTGGAGTTCGGCGATGCAAACGCCGACTACAAGGCGGAGGTCATCGAGCAGACGCTAAGCGAGTTTGGCGTGCCCGTGCGGGTGGTAGATGTGAAGCAGGGGCCTACGGTGACTCAGTTTGGCGTGCAGCCGCTAACGATCACCCGGCGCAGGTCTGATGGGAGCGTGTACGAGCGCAAGGTGTCTGTTAGACGCATCGTGGCTCTGTCCAACGATTTGTCTCTGGCCTTGGCGGCCTCTCCCATCCGTATTGAGGCTCCTGTGCCGGGTCGCCCCTACGTGGGCATCGAGGTGCCCAACGACAAGGTATCGCTGGTCGCCTTGCGGGGCGTGATGGAATCACCTGGGTTTCGCCGCCTGTCGAAGGGGTCGAACCTGACTATCGGCCTGGGCCGCAACGTCTCCGGCGAGCCGGTAGTGGCGGACTTGGCCAGGATGCCGCACTTGCTCATCGCCGGGGCCACGGGGTCGGGCAAATCGGTCTGCATCAACAGCATCGTTACCTGCCTGCTGCTCAACAACACACCGGACACGTTGCAGTTGTTGCTGATGGATCCCAAGATGGTGGAATTGCCCGCCTACAATGGTATCCCTCACCTGCTGTCCCCCGTGGTGGTGCAACTGGAGCATGCGGTCGGTGCGCTCACGTGGCTGACGCTGCAGATGGACGAGCGCTTCCGCCAGCTCCATGCCGTCCAGGCACGCAGCATCCACGACTACAACCGCATCGCCAGGCGGCGCAAGAACCTGGACCCGTTGCCTAACATCGTGCTGGTCATAGATGAGCTGGCGGACATGATGATGGCCGCCGCCGACGACGTGGAGAGGAGCATCTGTCGGCTATCGCAGATGGCCCGTGCGACAGGGATTCACTTGATCATCGCCACTCAGCGGCCCAGCGTGGACGTGGTTACAGGGTTGATCAAGGCCAATTTCCCCGCTCGCATCGCCTTCACCGTCACCTCGCAAGTGGATAGCCGGGTGATCCTCGATCAGGCGGGGGCAGAGCGACTGCTGGGTCGAGGCGACATGCTCTTCATGTCTCCGGATACTTCGAGTCTGGTGCGCGCGCAGGGCTGTTTCGTCTCTGGCAGGGAGATCAGCGCTGTGGTCAACTGCTGGCGAAAACAGGGAGGCCCGGCGCCATCGGGTGAGGGAGCGCATCCTTGGGCGGGGCTGCTGGAGAAGGCGGCGCGGGGCGACGAGATGTTTGACGAGGCGCTCGAACTCATCAGAGACCACGCTAGGGCGTCTACCTCGTTTCTGCAGCGCAAGCTGCATATCGGCTTCCCGCGTGCGGCGCGGTTGATGGAATTGCTGGAGGAGGAGGGATTCGTCGGCCCTGACGAGGGCGGAGGCCGTGGGCGGCAGGTGTTGTTGGAAGAGGAGTCTGAGAACCTCGGCGCGAGTTGAGCTATGCGGTGAGCGCTCAAGAGAACCGCTCATACCAGTGGAGGTGAACCGTGCAACAGAAGGAGTACCAGGTCTTTGGCTATCGCTGGGTGAACCTGGTTGTCTATGCGGCAGTTACGTTTGTGGCCGGGATGGGGTTCCTGGCCACGGCCCCGATGTTGGACATCATGGCGCATCGGTGGGGGATCGGTTTTGGCGTCGTCAGCCTGCTGATGTCGGTCATCGGCCTGTTTCAACTGCTGCTGTCCATACCCGCGGGGTGGATGTCGGGCAAAGTTGGCTTCAAACTGCCAGTTGCGGTCGGTGTGTCGCTCCTGGCGCTGGGCTTCCTCCTCCGCAGTACGGCCGACGACTATGGGCTCTTCATGCTCTACACCACCATCGCTGGGCTGGGATGGGGATTCATCTGGGGTCCGGTAGGCAACCTGGTGGCGACCTGGTTCCCCGGCCGGGAGATTGGACTGGCGAACAGCCTGTGGCCGGTGGGATTCCTGGCGGGTCAGGCGTTCGGCGCGTTGACTGGCATTCCGTTCTTTATGGCCTTTGGCTGGTCCAACATGTGGCTGATCTATGGACTCATTAGCGCCATCATCGCGGTGCTGACCTGGATTCTGTTGCGGTCACGGCCCCCTGTTCCTCCCGAACCCCGTCCGCCCATCAAAGCGGCCAGGATAGGAGAGGGCATCAAGCAGACCATGAATCGGACCAATATCGCTCTGCAGTATACCGTGTTTGCGTCGGTGGGCTCGCTCGCCCTAGCTCCGGCCATTGTTCCCCCCATGCTGATCGCCAAGGGTGTGGAACCGCCATTGGCTGGCGTGATCGCCGGGCTGGCGCTGGTAGGCGGTACGTTGGGCGCGCTACTGGTGCCGCCGTTCGCATTCGGCAGAGGCCGGATCAGGGTCACAATGCTGACCTGCGCCTTTCTGGCTCCGATCTTCTTCATTGCCTTGTTCTACACGCCAGTTGCGGGCGCCGCCGTGGTGCTGACCATTGCCTTGAACCTGCTCTTCGGCTTTGCGATGGTGCCGGTCATGGCCATGTCAATGGGTGTGGGGCAACTGCAGCCCGGTGTTAACCCCGGCAACGCGGGCATCCTGGCTGGGGTATTCCTCACCTCTATGGGATTGAGCTCCACGGTGTTCCCGCCACTGGTGGGCCGGATCGTGGATGTCGCTGGCGTGCTGGGTGGGGCGTGGATGCTGGCAGCCCTGGCGGCGATTTCCATCGTCATCTTGGCCGTCTTCCTCCGAGAGCCCAGGATGCCTGAAGGATCTCCCCACAGCCACTGAGACCCCTGGGAGTTGGCGTGGGACATCATTTGGCATGACTGCAGAGAGGAGCGATGACGCGGGGCCGGGTGGGCACGAGGGCTCATGCTGCCGACCATTTCTGAAGGGGGGTTAGGGGCAGAAGGGCGGCTCTGAGAGGGCGAAGAGGAGCCCTGGATGGGGTTGATGAGCACGGGTAGGACCGTCGGAGGTGACTGAAACGAAGCAGAAGGGGCGGGACAATGCCGAGAATGGGTGGCGCCGGTGCATTGGGGGTAGCAGAGGCAGGCCCGCCGGCCGAGGCGCGGGCAGGCCCGTGGAGTCGAGAATCTGAAATAGAGGCAGGGGGTAACGAGCCAGGCGAAGACATTTCCGCCCGGCTTGATGACAAGTATGGGGTGTGAGGCAACATCGGGGGAGGGGTAGGCGCATGGAGAGAGAGGCATTTGTTGCCCGCGATCGCGAGTTGAGGCAACTGGACGGTTTTCTGCACCGCGCCCTGGCTGGACAGGGCGCGGTGTGCTTCGTGACGGGCGAGGCCGGCAGTGGCAAAACGGCCCTGGTTGCCGAATTCGCCCGCCGTGCCGAGGAAACCCACGCCGACTTGGTCATTGCCATTGGCGGCTGCAACGCCCAGATTGGCATCGGCGACCCATACTTGCCTTTCCGCGAGGTGCTGGGCCTGCTCACCGGTGACGTGGAAGCGAAGCTGGCCCAGGGTACCATCACCCAGAAGACCGCCGGCCGGCTGCGGGACTTCCTCCGTATCTCGGGTCAGACATTGGTTGAGATTGGACCGGACCTGATTGGCATCTTCGTGCCGGGGGCAAAGCTGGCGGTGCGGGCAGCGACCTTCGCGGCAGACAAGGCAGGATGGCTGGAACGGCTGGAGAAGCTAGAGGAACGCAGGGCTGTGGTTGCTGGCGGCCCCAGACTGGATCAGAGTCGGATCTTCGAGCAGTACACGGATGTACTGCTAGCCCTGGCGGCACAGCGACCGTTGATGCTGGTGCTGGACGATCTGCACTGGGCAGATGCCTCTTCGATCAGTCTGCTGTTCCACCTTGGACGGCGAATCGGGGAAAGCCGCGTCTTGATGCTGGGCACCTATCGGCCAGAGGATGTGGCCCAGGGCCGAGCGGGCGAGCAGCACCCGCTCGAGGGCGTGGTCAGTGAGTTCAAACGCTATCTGGGGGATGTCTGCGTAGACGTGGGTCAGGCAGAGGGGAGCGAGGGCCAGCGGTTTGTGGATGCCTTGCTGGACATGGAAGCCAACCGGCTGGGCGAGGGCTTCCGCCAAGAGTTATTGCGGCGCACGGGGGGAAACGCGCTGTTCACCACCGAGCTGCTGCGAGACATGCAGGAGCGAGGCGCCCTGGTTCGGGACCAGGGGGGGGCGCTGGGTCGAGGGGCCGGCGCTGGACTGGGACGCTCTGCCCGCCAGGGTAGAGGGAGTGATCGAGAAACGCATCGGCTGGCTGGAGGCCGAGGCGCGGGAAGCGCTGACCGTGGCCAGTGTGGAGGGTGAAGAGTTTACTGCCGAGGTGGTCGCCCGGGTGCAGGCGGTTGATGAACGGGGGTTTGTCCGTCAGTTGAGCGGCGAGTTGGAGAAGCAGCATCATCTGGTGAGTGCCCAGGGCATCAGGCGGTTGGGAGCGCAACGGTTATCACTGTATCAGTTCCGGCACAATCTGTTCCAGAAGTACCTGTACGGCAGCCTGGATGAGGTGGAGCGGGTGTACTTGCACGAGGACGTGGGTAACGTGCTGGAGGCGTTGTACGGGACTCAGGCGGGGGAGATCTCTGTGCAGTTGGCGCGGCACTTTCAGGAAGCGGGAATTGCGGAGAGGGCAATAGACTATCTGCAGCAGGCGGCGAACAGGGCAGTCAGGCTGTCCGCCAATTGGGAGGCCGTCGCTCACCTCAGCAAGGCGCTGGAGTTGCTCGGGACCCTGCCCGACACTCCTGAGCGCACGCAGCAAGAACTCACTCTGCAGATCACCCTGGGCCAGTCTCTGGTGGCCGTCAAGGGCTATGGGGCCCTGGAGGCTGAACAAGCCTTCGCCCGAGCGCGGACGCTGTGCGAATCAATGGGGCAAACGATTCGGATCTTCCCCGTGCTGCGGGGACTGTGGAATCATTATATCTTGAGGGCGGAGTTGGAGACGGCGCAGGAACTTGCAGAGCAGCTCCTTGAACTGGCCCAGCGCATGCAAGACCGGGGGGGCCTTATGAACGCCCACTTGGCACTGGGGGATACCTTGTTATGCCGCGGAGAGTTGACCGGCGCCCTGGAGCATCTGGAGCAAAGCATCGCTCTCTACGACCCTCGGCAGGACCACTCATTGGCCTTCGTCTACGGGCAGGACCCCGCCGTAGCTGCACTATCACATGGGGTTAGGGCGCTGTGGATGGCTGGCTATCCAGACCAGGCTCTGAGAAAATGCCGCGAGAAGCTGCTCCCCCTGGCCCAGGAGTTGTCTCACCCCCACAGCCTGGCTTTTGCCCTGGGCTTTGCAACCGTGCTATATCACTTGCGCCGCGAAATGCAGGCGACCCAGGAGATGGCCGAGGCGACTATTGTCCTCTCGACTGAGCACGGGTTTCCGCACTGGTTGGCGCAGGGAATTGCCTATCGGGGCTGGGTGCTGGCCGAGCAGGGGCA